>CALDMI010000196.1 GCA_937914815.1 uncultured Clostridia bacterium | reverse complement strand
AAATTGGCTGACACAATTTCGGCATCTAGATTGACCTGTAAACACAAAAGCTCCCACACCGCTGTGTGGGAGCTTTACTTTTCACTTGTTTGCTATTCACCGCTCACTTTTCACCCGCCCCGTGAGCTTTTGGAAAGCGTGATTACAGGTCTATCGCCGGGCGGTTATCCGAAAATGTCAGGTGGAACGAATAGAACGCCTGAAGCGAGGCGGTCATTTTCACCCCGGAGGAAAGCGTCGTTTCAAGGTAGCACTTCCCCACTGTGAAGTCCCTCTCCTCGCCGTTCACGAGCAGCCTGTAAAAGAAAAATCCGTTATAGATTATAACGTCCTCCCCGTCGATTTCAACATGGTACACTCTTGACATAATCAGCTCTGTCAGAAGTACGGAGACGGATATAATGAAAAGCAGCACGGAAATTATGATAGCCCACACATAATCGTGCTCATAGCTCACCGTCTCGTATGAAAAAAGCGGAGTTTCAACGACGTTTACAACCTTGCTCTTCTCCCGCAGGAATGCAAATAAAAATATTGCGGCGACGGACAGAAGTGTAACGATGCCCTCGATTATTTTTCTTGCCGTCTGTTTTCTTTTAAGGTGCAAATACAAATCCATATTGTTTCTCCTTATACCCAATGCGTCTCTGAACTGTCATCGTCGCCGCCCGGTCCCCCGTCAGAGACGGACAAATCGCCAAAAGACGTAATTTCCATAATATCCTCAACCCGGCAACCGAGAGTTCTCGCAAGCGACAGAAGGCTCACGGCTGCCGCCTTATTTATATCTTTAGTTCCCTGCTCATACTGCTGAATACTGCGCAGAGATACCCCCGACCTCTCGGAAAGCGTGCGCTGTGACATTCCGCTCGCGCGTCTTACGGTCTGGAGTCTCGTCGCGGTCACGCTCCGTCTTATTCTGTCCGCAAACACATCTGCCGCTTTTCGCTCCGACGCCTCATGCAGGGCGGGATACATCCGCACTATCTCGCTTATCGGCAGAGCCTTCAGAATATCGCGAAACGGCATACCGGTGCTCCACTGAAAGTATGCAAGAATATATCCCGACCAATATTCCGGCGAGCAGTCATATTCAAGCCGCGGAGCCGGGATTTTTGCAAGCGCCTTTCCGGAAGCCTCAAGAACGCACAGAACAAGCTCAGACCCCGAAAGTCCCGAAATCACCTTTGCAACACCGGACGCAAACTGCCCCGCATATCCGCTCGTAAGAAACATTTCCATAAATTCATCGGCGGTCAGAGCGCATGAGTTAACGGCATAGTCAACGGCTTCTCCGAGGTTATTCATTGCATCGTCAAGGTAGCACTCACTGTAAGCGCGGGTCATCCGGCTTCACCTCCCCACGGGTAATATCACGCATATAAATGCCGTTATCGTCTTCTTCCTCCAAAACTCTCAGATAGGAAGCACGGGCTTCCTCGTCTCTTGCTTTGCGCTTAACGTAATAAATCGCGGAGTCTACCGCCTCGTATCCGTCAAAGCGAACGGAATCGAAAGCCGCACGGCTCATCAGCACGAACTGCTCACCGAGCCTTCCGAGCCTCATGGCATATGACAGCTGGGATAAGGAAATCTGATTTGTCAGAAATGCGCGGGCAAACGAAAAGTACGAGTCGTCTGCGCGATAGCCTACTATTGCATCGTAGGGTGCTGTATCGACGTGATAGTTAGCCCGGAGCCAATCAACCCCTCTTCTCATTGCGGGGGTCGAGATACGGAGCCTCCGGTTTTCTGTCAGGATTGTCAGCCAATGGAGAATCGAATATCCGGGGGCGCATAAATTCAGAACCGACATCTCGCCCGTGTCTACCGTATATCTGTTAACATAGCCGTCTACCCCCTCGAGGCATGCCCATTCGCGGGCAAGCTCAATATTTTCGGTGCAGTAAAATCCGCGCCCGTAATCGTTATATACTTTTCCTTTACCGAACACCGGCGACTCGATAATATCGCACGAGCCGTGGTACAGCGTCAGAATTTTCATTTATAGTATCTCCAAAGAGTTATATTTTATTACATTATACTCCTGTGGAGTCTGTTTGTCAAGCCTCCGGTTGCGGTTTCAGAAATTCGTCAAGAAAGCGCTGGGCTATCGGGCTGAAGACCTGATATTTTTTCCATATAAGGTAGAGGCGGTTCTCAAGCCGCGGCTCGAGGGGGCGGAAGGCGAGCCCGGACTCCTCACACGGCTGTATCAGGTGCTCAAACGACAGCATGAGCCCGAGCCCCTCACGCACAAAGACACTGCCGTTATAGGCAAGGTTCGTTGTACCGGTGAAGCGGAGGCGGTCGGCTTTCTTTCCGCACCAGCGCGGGATATCGACCTCTATCGACTGCTCCGAGCAGATAAGCTCCTCACCTATCAGATCGTCCGCGCGGACGGTCTTTTTTTCTGCCAACGGGTGCCCCGCCGGCATGAGAACGCCCCATGTATCGACGCCGGGAAGCTCAAGATACTGGTACCTCTCCGGGTCCGGCATCTCGACAACGACGCCGAAGTCAAGGAGCCCGCGGTCAAGCCTGTCGAGAACAACCGTTCTGTCCCCGCTTATTATATGATACCGGAAGAGCGGATAAGCCGCGCGGAAGCGTTTTATCTTCCTTGCTACGGTGGCTATCAGATGTGACTCCGCACAGCCGAGGTATACATCCCCGCCGCGGAGCTCATCCATCGCGCGAAACTCCTCCTCCGTCTTATCCACCATATCAAGAATATCCTCCGCGCGGCGGCGGAGCAACATCCCCTCGTCGGTCAGGGACATGCTCCGGCTCCCGCGGCGGAAGAGCTTCTTCCCAAGCCCCTCCTCAAGCTCCCTCATCTGTTTTGAGAGCGCCGACTGTGAGACATGGAGCGTCTGCGCCGCGGCGGTCATGCTCCCCTCTCTCGCTATCTCAAGAAAATATCGCAAAAGTCTTATTTCCATACTGCCCCTCCGTATGCTTTCTGTCTCTATTATACTCCCGCGTGATATTCCTGTCAATCATATCACGATATTAGATATTGATATTTGTAATTTCTTCGGCTCTGTGCTACAATAGTTATACAGAAAGGGGCGTGATATTCATGAAAGAAAAGATCACCCAGACGGCAGGTCGCGCACAGCTCGGTAATTTCGCGCCGATGTTCGCGCACCTCAATGACGATGTCCTCTTCGGCGAGGTATGGAACGCCGAAGCAATCGACACAAAAACAAAATGTATAATTACGGTTGTCGCGCTTATGTCCTCCGGAATAACCGACTCCTCCATCACCTATCACCTCGAAAATGCGAAGGCGCACGGCGTCACAAAAGAGGAGATAGCCGCGATTGTGACACATGCGGGAATGTATGTCGGCTGGCCGAAGGCGTGGGCAGTCTTCCGCCTCGCGAAAAATGTATGGAGCGAGGAGACCTCGGGCGAAGACGAAAAGGCAAAATATCAGAGGAGCATATTCTTCCCCATAGGCGAGCCCAATGACGCGTTCGCAAAATATTTTATAGGTCAGAGCTATCTTGCCCCGGTATCGCGGGAGCAGGTGCCGATATTCAATGTGACATTTGAGCCCGGGTGCCGCAACAACTGGCACATTCACAATGCAAAGGTCGGCGGCGGGCAGCTGCTCATTTGTGTTGGTGGTCGCGGCTTCTACCAGGAATGGGGCAAGGAACCCGTCGAGATGCTGCCGGGGACGGTAGTCAACATACCTGCGGGGGTCAAGCACTGGCACGGAGCGGCGGCGGACGAATGGTTCTCTCACCTCGCTGTCGAAGTACCGGGAGAGGGCACATCGAACGAATGGCTCGAGGCAGTTGACGACGGGCAGTACAGACGCGCCGTCGGCGGTGGAAAATAAGATGCCGGACGCGCGGAATAAAGAGGAAATCCTCCGTCAGGCGCTCATCGACGCGGGATGTGACAGCGGGCTTATCTCTGAATGTATGGAGAAATACCGCGACGGGACGCTCTCCGACATGCTCCCGCGACTCTGTGCACACAGGAAATGCGTGCTCTCCGATGTTCACAGGGGGCAAAAACAGATAGACTGTCTCGATTATCTGACAAGCAAAATAAAATCCGACGAATACAAAAAGGAGAAATAAAGATGTTAGGAAACTTTTCTTACTGCAATCCGACAAAGCTCTATTTCGGTAAAGACGCTCTCGACGGGCTGAACACCGAGCTCCCGAAATACGGAAAGAACGTTATGCTGGTCTACGGCGGGGGCTCAATAAAAAAGAACGGGGTATATGACAAGGTCGTCGCCCTCCTCCGCTCAAACGGCAAGGAGATATACGAGGACGCGGGAGTTATGCCCAATCCTACGGCAGACAAGCTCCGCGAGGGGGTCGCGCGGGCGAGAGCGGCAAAGGCGGACCTTATAATCGCGGTCGGCGGCGGGTCTGTCTGCGACTATGCAAAGGCGGTCTCGGTCTCCGTCCACTGTGACGACGACCCGTGGGACAAATACTTTGACAGGTTCGAGGATGTGTCCTGCGAGGTTGTGCCGGTCGGCTGTGTTCTCACTATGGTCGGGACGGGGAGCGAGATGAACGGCGGCTCGGTCATCACGAACACCGAGAAAAAGCTTAAAGTCGGGCATGTTTTCGGCAAATTCTTTCTCGAAGTAGCCGGGCGTTTTCGT
>CALDMI010000195.1 GCA_937914815.1 uncultured Clostridia bacterium | reverse complement strand
GAAACAGGGAACGGCTAAGGCTGCCACCCCGGCAAAGGAAGACACCCCGGCGGAAGAGACCCCGGCAGAGGGGAGCGCACGGTGAGCGACACCCCCTCCGCGTGACTACATAAAACAAAGAAAAAGAACCGGGTCACGCGGCGTGCGTGTGACCCGGTTCATGTATTAACAAGAAAAGACCGTCAGACAATAGCGGTGACTCCGTCCTCTGCGGCGGCGTCATGCTGTGCGGCGACGAGCTGTACATTGTATGCGTCGATGACCGCGTTCTCGAGCTCGGTGCGGAACCCTGAATTTATGGGATGAACAATGTCCCTGTAGGTTCCGTCGGGATTTTTCCTTGAGGGCATGACGATGAAAAATCTGTCTCTTGCATATATGACCTTTATGTCATGGACAGCGAGACAGTCGTCAAATGTGACGGAAACGATGGCTTTCATGGGACCCTCGTCAAAGAATTTTCTGATTTTGATGTCCGTAATTTTCATAATGTGTTCTCCTGCTGTAATGTTTTTCCGTGCGGTGAATATATTATACAGGGTGTTTGTGAAAAATATTCATGGGATAAAAAGAAAATGTTTGAAATAATTGTTTCTTTTTTGAAAACAAACACGCAAAATCTGTATAATATGCAAGGGATTATAGCACATTATGTCGATTTTACATAACGATAAGGCGACCCCGGAGGCAGAGCGCGCGCTCCGCTCGCCGGGCGCCCTTATATGGTTCACCGGGATAGGCGGCGTCTCCGTCTCCTCCCTCGCCTGCCTCTGCCGTGATCTCGGCTACCGCGTCGCGGGCTCTGACAGAGAGGAGGGCGCGCGGCTTTCCGCCCTGCGTCTGCGCGGCATAGACGCCCGCGTCGGTCATTTCCCGCGCTCCGCCATGACATCAGACCTTCTTGTCTATACATCGGCTGTAACGGCGGACGACCCCGAGGTCGTGGCCGCGCGCACCGTGGGCGTCCCGACGGTATCGAGGGCACAGCTGATAGGATTCCTCGCCCCGCAATACCGGCGCTCCGCCGGCATTTCCGGAACACACGGGAAGAGCACCGTCACCGCAATGACCGCCGCCGCTCTTACCGCCACAGGAGAGAAGCCGACGGTTCTCTGCGGGGCAGAGCTCCCGGGCGGGCTCGGCTATTCTCCCGGGGGCGCCGATACGCTCATCTTTGAGGCATGCGAGTATCTTGACTCATTTCTCCGCATGTCCCCGACCGTCGCCGTGGTGACGAATGTCTCGTATGACCACCCGGATTGGTTTGCCGATATATCAGCCGTGCGCCGCTCGTTTTCGGAGTTCGTCGCGAAAGCC
>CALDMI010000194.1 GCA_937914815.1 uncultured Clostridia bacterium | reverse complement strand
CGGTCACCTCTATAAGAGTGAGGGCGCAAAACGGACGCTGATAGCCTTTCACGGCTGGCGCTCCACATGGTCTATGGACCTCGGCATAGTCGCCGACTTCATGTTTAAGAATGACTGTAATGTCCTTTTCCCGGAGCAGAGAGGGCAGAGCACCTCGGGCGGAAAATATATGGGCTTCGGTCTTCTTGAGAGGTATGATTGCCTCTACTGGGCTGAATATGCCGATAAGCTCGGCTTCGGTCTCCCGATATATCTTCTCGGCGTCTCCATGGGCGCCGCCACCGTGCTTATGGCGTCCTCCCTCGACCTGCCGTCCTCCGTTCACGGTATAATAGCCGACTGCGGCTATACATCCCCGTATGCAGAGTGGAAGTACGTCTCGGAGAAGAACCTCCACTTGCCCTATACC
The DNA here is from genome assembly GCA_937914815.1 of uncultured Clostridia bacterium. GTDB lineage: Bacteria > Bacillota > Clostridia > Oscillospirales > CAG-272 > UBA1740. The sequence goes on along the minus strand of CALDMI010000194.1, from coordinate 10,657 downwards.
GGCATACGCGCGGCGGTTGTCGACGATATGGCAAAGCGCAAGCTCGGGAAGGCGGACAGCCGCTTCTCGTCGGCAGACGCGCTGAAGAGTGCCCGCGTCCCCGTCCTCTTTGTCCACGGCTCGGCGGATACCTTCGTCCCCGTGACAATGACATATGAGAACTATCTTGCCTGTACATCGGAGAAGGAGCTTCTGATAGTCCCGGGCGCCGACCACGGTATGAGCTACCTTGTTGAGAGGGAAAAATATGAGCGTACCGTCCTCGCCTTCTGGGAAAAACACGATAATGACAAACCGGCAGAAAGAATAAAGCATGAGCTTTCGGATATGCCGGAGGTGACGGGTGCCGGCGTATGAATGCAGAAGATATGATAATCAATAAAAACCCGGGGGCGCACCCCAGAACGATAATACTTATCCCGGCATACGAGCCGGAGGCGGCGTTTATAGATTACGCCCGCCGTCTCTCCGGGTCTGTCGACCGTATAGTGGTTGTCGACGACGGGAGCGGGGAAAAGTACGACGATATATTTGATGAGCTGACAAAGCTTCCGGAGCTGCATCTTATCCGCTTCCCGCAGAACAGGGGAAAGGGCGCCGCCCTGCGTGAGGGCTACGCCTACTGTGTCAATAACTTCTCGGAGCATGATTACGTTGTCACCGCAGACTGCGACGGACAGCACAGAGTAGAGGACATCTTCTCGGTGCGTGAGGGGCTCTCCCATCATCCCGATGCTATGATAATAGGCTCGCGTGACTTCTCGCTGCCGAATGTGCCGAAGAGGTCAAAGGCGGGAAATGCGCAGATGCGCCGCCTCCTTCGCATACTTTACGGCATAAATGTCTATGATACACAGTCCGGGCTCCGCGGCGTGACCGTAAAGACGGCGGAGAAGCTTATGCATGTCTCCGGCAACAGATTTGAGTATGAAACCAACACTCTGATATTCGCCGCGAGAAATTCAATCCCGCTCGTCGAGCGGAGGATAGAGACGGTATATCCGGAGGTCCCGGAAGAGCATACCTCGCATTTCCGCTCATTCCGTGACTCCATGCGGGTTATGGGCGTCGTCTTCCGCAATATATTCTTCTTTGCTTTCTCCGGGCTTGCCGCCGGTGTCGTAGACCTCGGCGTGTTCTCGCTCTTCTCGCTTGTGATATTCGATGCAAATTCCGCCGTCGGCACAATGTGGGCGACGGTGATTGCCCGCGTCCTCTCCTCGATAGTGAATTACGGGCTGAACCGCAAAATGGTATTCCGCGACGGAAACAAGACCTCGGTTATAAGGTATTATACGCTCTGGGGCTTCCAGCTTGCGGCATCGTGGGGAAATGTACAGCTCTTCTGGTATGTGATAGGACTTCCGAAGGTGCCTGTAAAGGCGATAGGCGACCTGATACTTTCCTTCCTCTCCTATCAGATACAGCGCACATGGGTGTTCGGGCAGAAGAAAAAGAAGAGCCCGCGCTTTTACGGTCCCTTCGCGGGCATCGCCCTCTTCTTCGGGCGTATCTTCTCGAAGAAGTACCGCTTCGTCGGCGAGGTGCCGACAGAGCCGTGTATCTATGTCTGCCGCCACCTGAATATGCACGGACCGTATACGGTAATGAAGTGGATGCCCGTGCAGGTGCACCCGCTCGTCCTCTCCGTCTTTTTCAGCGCGGAGGGAACCTATAAGCAGTTCGTGGACTTCACATTCTCGAAGAAAACGCCGGGTAAGCACCACGCGGTAAAGCTTCGCGCGAAGCTTTCGTCGGCGGCAGTGGCTGCCGCCGTCCGTTCCGTGCGCGCCGTCCCGGTATACCGTAACTCCTGCCGGAGTATAACCACCCTGCGTGAGGGGCTCGCCTGCCTGCAAAAGGGCGAGAGCATTATGGTATTCGCGGATATAGACTATTCGGGCAGCTATGCCACATGGTCGGATATCTACACCGGCTTTATCTATATAGGAGAAATGTACCACCGTGCGACGGGTGGCGAGGTCCGCTTCGTTCCCCTCGTGATAGATGACGCGGCGCATACAATATCCGCCCTTGACCCCTGCGTCATGAATAACCGTAAATCCGAAATGGAGGGCGCCGCAGAGTATATCGCCGCCTCCATAAATGTCGTCCCGCGCGATACCTCGGCAGAGAGGGAGAACGGGGAAGAGGAGGGCGGCTCCGCCATTCTCTGACGGCGTCCGTCACCCCACGAAACACCATGAAAAAACAAAAAAAGATTTTTTGAAAAAAGGTCTTGACAAACCGCCACACCTTGTGTATAATAGATATGTTCCGTGAGAGCGGACGTTACAAAATGCGGGAGTGGCGGAATTGGCAGACGCGCACGTTTGAGGGGCGTGTGATTCCATCGTACGGGTTCAAGTCCCGTTTCCCGCACCATGAAAAAGGCGCTTGCGCGAGCAAGCGCCTTTTTCAACAAAATCCGCCGTCTGGCGGATTTTATTTCACATTGCGCCGTGGGGCGCAATAGTTCACAATGCGCGAAAGCGCATTATTTCACATCCGGCGTCAGCCGGATATTTCACTTTTTCCAGCGTCCCCGCGTTTCTCTTTTTTCAAAACTAAAACCATACAAAGGAGCCCCGATATGTCTGACTCAAAGCTTCGCGACCTTTCGCTCGATTTTTCCGTCAAAGTGATAAAACTCTGCGACGGGATAAAAGGGCATTATTCTCTGACAAATCAGCTGGAGCGTTCCGCAACCTCAATAGGCGCGAATATACACGAGGCAAACTATGCACAGAGCAGATCGGACTTTGCCGCAAAACTGCAGATATCCCTGAAAGAGTGCTATGAAACCGAGTACTGGCTTGAGCTGTTTTATAAGTCGGAACTTACCGACTCAGCCACGGCAAAAGAACTGTTCACCATCTGCGGAAATATCCGTCGACTTCTTGTAGCCTCTGTAAATACCGTAAAGGGCGCAGGAAAGTGACAAGTTGCAGAGAACAGCGTAAAATTACATATCACAAACCCAAAAATGCGCCCGCATGTGCGGGCGCATTTTTAATTCACGGTCACTTTTTCTTGACTTTCCCCATACACATGTCAATTATCGCGATAATCTCCGGTATTTCCTCGCGGCAATCGTTGTCGAGCCACCGCTCCACTATCGCCATTTATGCTTTTTGTTTTTAGCCTCACATCATTTGTTACACTACACGCTGTATTTACCGTAAGCTCTGAAAAAAAACAATAGTATTTTGCGGGGTCGCCTGATTTTCCGGATGGCGACCCCGCTTTTTTCTTTATGTAACATAAATACCCGTCAGTCTGCATGAATATTTATCCCTATATAATGAATATTTATTCTAAGATAACGAATAAAAACAAAATCTTCAAACCGCCCGTTTCGGCGACTTTGCTAAAATTTTGCCGCGATTTTGTTGAAAACGGCAAGGAAAATACCCCACGGCGGAGCAGTATGTGTAAAAAACTTACATCACGGATATAATCATATATAACGGATTTTAATAGATGTATTACATTTTCTCATACTTATTGTCATAAAGTGCCGAAAACGCAAAATGAATTTTAATGTCGTCATTTATTCAAAAAGCCCAGTGTCGCTGTAAAAGGGCAAAACAGCGGGAAAAACACCGGAAATCCCCGAAAAATGCCACGATAATACTAATATGCGCCCGCACATTATATATTAATCTGAAGAAATCGGCACATATACGGAGCGCCTCGCATATATTCGATAATAATAAATTTGGCAGAGAAATATTCAAATGCACTTTTGAAAACTAAAGTAATACATATTTCGCCACCTTGAGTCGCGCCGGGCAGGGAAAAGCAGAAAACAGTCCATTTCGGCACAAAAATACACCTAAACACCGCCATTTTTACCCGCCAACCGAAAAATTCATAAAAATACATCACAATTTGAGATAAATGATAATCTTGCGGATTTTCTGTGCTAATATGGTGTAAACTTTTCATACGGGCTCCGGGAGTGAGCCGGTGATGAGCTTTTCTCATATCCGCCAGTGCGGGTATGAATACACTTATGTTAATGTTATTTTTCTAACATAAATTCTATATCAGGAGGGAAACATGAAAAAGAACATTTTGAAAGTCGTTGCTCTCGTTCTTCTTCTCTGCACCGCGGTGTCGCTCTTCGCTGCCTGCAAGAATGATACGAAGCCCACGGCAGCCGAGTATACCTACAGAGGCTATGCTTCGGCTCTTGCGACAAACTGGAACCCCCACACATGGCAGGACAACTCCGCCTCATCGGTTCAGTCTTATACCGAATCCGGATTCGTTGATCTGTCCGCTCTCGATACCGAAAAGGGTATCTATCAGTGGGTCTATGAAATGGCTACATCGATAAAGGATGTAACTGCAGACAACAAGGGCGATCTTACAAAGTACGGTGTCACTCTTCCGAACGGGCAGACCGTCGATGACACGAAGGCAAACTTCGTGTTTGAGATAAAGCTTAACCCGGATGCGAAGTGGGAGGACGGTACGGTAATAAATGCCGATACCTACATCTACTCCATGAAGCAGCTTCTCAACCCCAAGATGAGAAACTACCGTGCGAACCTGTATATCAGCGGTGAGTCTGCGCTTGCCGGTGCGCTTGCATACTACAACTCGGGCGCTCCCATATATTCCAATATGGTTCCTCCGTATGGAGAAGAGGATACCCCGGATTACAGCTATGATCTTGCAGCCGGAATTGCAGCAGGTCATGTTTATCTGAATCTCTCTTCTGACGGCATGACACTGTGTGGCTATACGCTCAATGAGCTTCATACCACATATGGTGCCGGTACCGAAGAGGATTACAAGGCACTGAAGGATGCGGCAAACCCATACGGATACACGAAGCTCACCAATGAACTTCTTGAGCCCGCGAAGCGTTTCATCACTGATGTCCTTGCACTTTTCAAGGCTGAATATTCCGAGGATCTCTTCAAAGAGGCACTCTTTGTTAACGCCGGTGAAATCGGTGACGAGGTTGATTACGAGACTGTCGGTCTCTACAAGGTAGACGATTACACCCTTCACTATGTCTGCCAGACAGCACAGGAGCTCAACTATTTCCTGACCTCCTGCACTTCCACATGGCTGGTTTATGAGGATCTCTACGAGTCCTGCAAGAAGACCGGCGGCGAGCTTATCACTACAACCTACGGTACCAGCGACAAAACCTACAAGTCTTACGGACCTTACAGAATTGCATCTTACGAGGCAGGTAAGCAGATGGTATTTGTTCAGAACGAGAACTGGTACGGCTGGACGAAGAACGATGACGGATCCCTGACTTCTACCACGAAGTTCAAGGTTGACGGCGAGTACAGACAGCAGTATCAGACGACAAAGATAGTCCTTGATGTCCTGACTGATGCCGCGGCAAAGCAGCTCTTCCTGAAGGGCGAACTCACAGAGTGGACTCCGTCGGCTGATGACCTTCTTACCTATGCAAACTCAAAGCGCCTTTACAAGGTCGACGAGACCTACACAATGTCCTTCTTCTTCAATACCAATGCTGAAGATCTGAAGAAACTTGATGCAAAGGCAGAAGATAACAGGAACAGTGTTGTCCTTTCCAACTACAACTTCCGTAAGGCAATGAGCCTTGCAATAAACAGAGCAGAGTGGGTAAAGACCACATCCGGTTATAAGCCCGCGTATGCTATCATGAACAACCTCTATTTCTACGATGTATATAATGACCCGAGCTCCTCTTACCGTTCGTCCGACGAGGCTATGCAGGCTATCTGTAACCTCTACGGAGTCAAGTACGGCGAGGGCGAGATATACAAGACTCTTGAAGAGGCATATAAGTCCATAAACGGCTATAACCTCACAGAGGCAAAGGAGCTTATGAAGACCGCATGCGATGAGCTTGTTGCGGCAGGTCTCTACACTGCGGGCGAGGATATCTATATCCGTATAGCATGGGCAAAGGGTGCTGTCGAGACGGCAGACCAGGCACAGTGCAAGTCGATAGAGAACTTCCTGAATGCGGCGCTTGAGGGCTCCGGGTTCGGCAAGATCACTCTTGACCCGATAGGAAACCTTGCCGAGAGATACGACGAGGTCAGCAAGCTCGGAAACTATGCAATAGGCTTCGGCGCATGGGGCGGCGCGGCGTTCTACCCGTTCCGTAACTTCCAGGTTTACTGCGACTCCGATCAGTACGACATCAACGAGGCAAAGTGCTGGGATCCCGCGACCGAGAAGCTCACCATGACTCTTCCGGACGGTAGAGAGTTCACCATGACATGGAAGGAGTGGTCGAACGCGCTTATAGGTAGCGGCGACCTTGCAAATGAGAGCTTCGATGTAAAGCTCTTCGTCACCGCAACCCTTGAGGAAGAGTTCCTGAAGAAGTACTACAGAATCCCCCTCGCCGGTACGACTGCCTGCTTCCTTATGGGCTATCAGGCAAGCTACTACACCGAGACCTACAATGTAATGTATGATTTCGGCGGCTTCAGACTCCTGAAGTACAACTATACCGACGCAGAGTGGGCTGACTATGTCAAGTCCCAGAACGGTACGCTGAGCTACGAATAAAAAATCGGCAGGACTGCCGTAGAAAACACAGAGCTTGCTCTGCAATATACGGCAGTCAGCCACCTGAGCAGAGGGGTATTTTTACCTCTCTGCTCGTCCCCATATTATGGAGACTTTGAATTTACCGTTTCTTTTTCAGGTAAGTGTATACATAATATACCGAATATAAGCATGTGTATACTTTCCAGAAAAAGAAACAAATAACATGGTAAGGAGACCCGACATGGGAAAATATGTACTGAAAAGAGTGCTCCTGATGCTCTTCACGCTGTTTGTTATAATGACGATATGCTTTATGCTTATCAGGATGCTCCCGCGCGAGATGCCGACAGATAAAAATCAGGCGGCGATAATTGAGGCTCGGTGGGAGGCGCTCGGCTACAATAAGCCGCTGATAGTGCAATACGGCATCTATCTTAAAAATATAGTGACGGCGTGGGACTTCGGTACCTCGTGGAATATTTCCTTTTCCACCCCGGCGTGGGATCTTCTGACGAGTAAGCTTCCCGCAACGGTTCTTGTAAATCTCTATTCGCTCCTTGTATCTATCCCGCTCGGCATTGCCCTCGGCGTGTTCGCGGCGATAAAGAAGAATAAATGGCAGGACTCTGTGATAAGTACGCTTGTCATGCTCTTTGTCTCCGTACCGAGCTATGTTTACGCATTTATAGTGCAGTATCTTTTCTATTTCAAGCTCGGGTGGTTTCCGCCGGTCATAAAATCACTCGCGGATGCGGGTGGCTCGTGGTTCTCGTGGACCATGTTTGTAAGTATGATACTTCCCATAATGTCGCTCTCCTTCGGCGAGATAGCCGGGCTTTGCCGCTTCACCCGTGCGGAGCTTACCGAGACCCTGACCTCCGATTACATGCTCCTCGCGAGGACAAAGGGACTGACCCGCGCACAGGCGACAACCCGCCACGCATTGAAAAACGCGATGGTGCCTATCCTCCCGATGATAATATCCTCGTTTATAGGCATTCTCGGCGGCTCAATGATAATAGAGCAGATATTCTCAATACCCGGCGTCGGTCAGCTGTACGTTCAGTCGATACAGCAGCTTGATTACGATGTCTTCATGATGGACAGCGTGTTCTATACCTTTGTCAGCCTCCTCGCCGGAATAGTCGTTGATATAAGCTATGGGTTCATAGACCCGAGAATAAGAATGGGGGAGAGATAATATGTCGAAAAAAATTGATATAAACTCAATCCCGAAGAGCGAGCTTGTCCTCGTCGGAAACGACGGGCGCATGTCGGATAAAAAGTTTCAGGATAAGCCGATAGGCTATTTCCATGACGCGTGGCGCCGCTTCTGCAAGAACCGCGCCTCGGTCGCCGCCGCATGCATAATAATCATAATAGTCCTCTTCGCATTTATCGCCCCGCTTGTGAATACCCGCTATGACGCGAGCTTTATTGATACCTACTACAAGAAAAAAGCACCGTGGAGTCAGGCGCTTTCAAATATCGGCATTGCCGACGGCGGCGCGTCGCGCGATTTCTCCGAGGCGGGACTTATAAAGACGGTAGCTATCGGAATAGCCGCCGCAGATAAGGACGGAACGGGGAAGATAACCCTTGCCGACGGGCTTGCAAACGAGTTTCAGCCTATGATAAAAATAGGCGACCCTGTTATCTACCTTGACCCGGCGAAAAATGAGATGAGAAATTTCCGTAGTCGCGTAAATGTCTATCTTGAGGTAGGCTTTGTCTATAAGGATGTCGAGCAGGCAGAGTACGCTAAAATACTCGCATGGCAGGAGGAGACCGGGATACAGGTCCTTTATCCGCTTGTAAGCGATTATAACGATACGCAAAACACCCCGGATGCGAATGTGTGGTATAAAGCCGATTCGCGTGGCGCCGCGGTTGACGAGTCGGGCAGGATAATATCCTATTCCGACAACATGGCCCTCGTTGACAACTACCTGCGCGACGAGGACGGAAACGCGCGCTACTGGGCATATACCGGCGGCGGAAACGCCGAGACCGCACAGTATAAGGTGCGCGTCCTCTACTACAACTATTACAGATATGTAAACGGATTTGAGCCGGATTACCTCTTCGGTACAGACTCGGCAGGATATGACCTCTGCCTCCGCCTCGCCGGAGGTATAAAGCTCTCGCTCCTTGTCGCCGTCTGCGTCTCGCTTATAAACTTTGTTATCGGCGCGATATACGGCGCGATAGAGGGCTATTACGGCGGCGCATGTGACATGGTGCTTGAGCGCGTGTCGGATATCCTCTCCGGCGTCCCGTTTATAGTTGTCGCCACCCTCTTCCAGATACACCTCGCCGCAAAGGTCGGCGCGGTGCCGAGCCTTTTGTTCGCCTTCGTTGCGACAGGGTGGATAGGCACTGCCGCGAGGGTGAGAACGCAGTTCTACCGCTTCAAAAATCAGGAGTATGTCATGGCTGCGCGCACTCTCGGCGCGTCGGACAGCCGCATAATCTGGAAGCACATATTCCCGAACTCTCTCGGTACCATAATAACCTCCTGCGCGCTTGTCATTCCCGGCGTCATAGGCTCGGAGAGCATGCTTTCTTACCTCGGTATAGTAAAGCTCGGCAGCGCGGAGGTGACCTCTCTCGGTACTCTCCTCTCGGACGCGAACGGTATATGGACGAATTATCCGCATCTCATGTTCTTCCCGGCGCTTGTCCTCTCTCTTCTTATGATATGCTTTAACCTGTTCGGAAACGGTCTGCGCGACGCGTTCAACCCGTCGCTGCGCGGTGTGGAGGATTGATATGGAAAAAATACTTGAAGTAAAAAACCTTAAAATATCCTTCCGTACCGCAAACGGTACCGTAAAGGCGGTGCGCGACATCTCCTTCGACCTCGAGCGGGGAAGAACCCTTGCCATAGTCGGAGAGTCCGGATCGGGAAAATCCGTGACCTCCCGCGCCATTCTCGGCATCCTCGCCGGAAACGCGATAGTGGAGGGCGGAGAGATCCTTTACGACGGCAGAGACCTTCTTAAAATCAAAGAGGATGAAATGCACAGCATCCGCGGCGACAAAATATCTATGATATTCCAGGACCCGCTCTCCTCTCTGAACCCCATAGTAAAAATAGGTAAGCAGATAACAGAGGCAATGCTTCTGAAAAACAAGGCGAACCGCCGAGAGGCAAGGCGGGATTTCAACAGCCTCCTTGCGCTGCTTCGCGAGAATATGCAGGCTGCCTGCCCGGAGCTCCCGCCGGAGAGAATAGCGGAGTTCACCTCGACCTTTGACCGCTTCAATATCGAGGCGGATAAATACGAGAACAATTACAACACCGCCGCGACAAAGGCGGCGGACCTCACCTCGGAGATAGACGACTTCCTCTTCAAGTATGAGAAGCGTCAGAGGGTTGACTTCCGTTTCATCCTCTCCCAGTGCGTATCAAAGCTGAAGGAGCTTCACGACCCCTTCCTCACCCATGCCTATGACACGCGTATAATCGCCGCAATATCCGAGGCAGAGGGCATAAAGAGGGCAGATCATGAAAAGCTCCCGGAGCTGACGGTGGAATATCTCCGTAAGCTTGAGTCGCTACTCGGCGAGATAAACGCGCAGGAGAAGCCGAACTTCTTCCGCGTCGGATATTATCTCCTGAAAAACCCGGGCGCCGATGTCGCATCGATGCCGGTCAAGGAGCTCAATGCAATGGCGCTTGAATACCTCGATAAGAACTTCATGCTTGAATTTCTTGATTATGAGCGCCGCGCCGTCGAGTATTCCTATAAAAAGGCGCTTGAAAAGAAAAAGGCTCTCCTGCCACAGCTCGCCGCCGCAAAGGAGTATTTCGCCTCGGCACATTCGAGGGCAGAGGCTCTGCATTATGCCCGCGCCCTCGCCGATAAGGTGGAGGACTCGATAGACCACCTTGAGATAACAAAGGATAATGTGGCGTATACCTTCCGCTCGGCTATCGAGACGGCGATAATCCGCTACTTCAACTGCGAGAAGTCGAACCCGAAAGAGGAGAAGAGGTACGCGCGCCAGTCCGCAAAGCGCGAGAGGCTTATTGCCCGCGGCAAGAAGATAGACTGGAAGGTAATTCCGAAGTCGGTCTATGACCTTGACGACCTGCGCGAGGATATTATATCCGTCGTCTCCCGCC
>CALDMI010000193.1 GCA_937914815.1 uncultured Clostridia bacterium | reverse complement strand
GATACGCGGGCTTATTAACTACCTCGATACCCTCTTTGGCAAGGGAACAATGAAAGAGTGTATCGCATATCTTCAGAGACTTCAGAAGATGTATTAACAGAGGCTGTCGGGCTCCGTCCCGGCAGTAAAATCAGCAGAAATCGGCGGATTGTACCGGCTGAAAATACGATATAAGCAAACAATTATTTACAAAAGCACATAGTTCGCGACCTTTGGCACATTTTGCCGCGGCGCGGGAGAGGAGAGAAGTGTGAGCGGGACGGAAGAAAAATACGGCTACGCCGAGGAGATAATGCCGGACAGTGAGCCGGAAAAACCCGGCACAGGCGCGGAGAGCTCCGACGGAGCGGCGAAAGACAACAGCGGCGCCGAAAGCACGGAAAAAGCGACAGGCGCGCAAGGCGCAGAATATGCCCAAGATACAGAAAACGCCGACGGCGCGGAAAATGCAAAAAGCGCGGAAGCCGACGGCGGCGATTACGGCTGGGTCGAGAAGCTCCGGTACAGTAAATCCTTTACTGCGAAGCTCGCGCTCTCCGACCCGAAAATAAAAGAATATTATGCCATGCTCGCGACCGAGCTTCTCTCCTACTCGCGCGTGCGCTCTCACATCGGCTGGGCGGGGATTACTTTTTCTGCCGGGCGTGAGCAGATAGCGAAGTTTGCGATAAGCGGAAAGACACTCTGTCTCTACCTCGCGGCAGACCCGGAGGAGATGACCGGGGCAAAGTACCGCGCGACGGCGGCGGGCGCGAAAAAGTATGACAAGACCCCCGCGCTCCTCAGAATAAAGAGCGACGGCGCGGCGAGAAACGCCGTCCGCATGATTGCCGCCGCGATGGCGGCGCACGGGATAGAGAAGCGGGACACCCCGACAGAGCCCGTGCTCTCCTCTCATTTTCCGTCCGATTCTTTCCATAATCTTCTCACAAGGGGACTTATAAGACTTCTGAAGGTCGACCGCCGCGGCGCCGCCGCATGGGGCGAGGATAATGCCACAGGCGACGCACAGGCGACGGAAAACACCGCCGCAGAAAGCGCGGAGGAGATACGCCGCGGGATATACGACGACACGGTAAAGACAATGTCCGACCTCCTTTCGCGGCACGGAGGATATGACGAAATTCTCACTGCCCTCTCCGGGGGCGACGCAGAGGTCCGTGTGTCGGAGCGGATAATGCTCCGCGCGATTGACGAGATGTGGGTCCGGACGGTGGAGGACAGCATACCCGCCCTCGATTTTCTTATCCGCCACCCGACAGGGTATATCGCGGAGACCGAGGAGGTCCTCCCGATAGAGATGACGAAGA
>CALDMI010000192.1 GCA_937914815.1 uncultured Clostridia bacterium | reverse complement strand
TCAACCGGCAAAACCGTTGATGTTCTTACCACTCCGGCTGATCAATTAAAACTTGTAACGGATTTTTGAAGACTCGCTCCAATTAGTGCAAAACAAACGGCAAAGAGACTGCAAAATTGATTTTCAGGAGGGATAAAAAATGAGAACAATTATTCCATACTACGGCTTTGACGAAATCCGGTTTGATATCTCTTATACAGCTGTATGTGAATATTTGAAAGCAAAAAAAATCAAATACAGAACCGAGTTTTGGACAAATAAAGGTTGTACTCCCGAGGTTCCGTGGGATATCATTCGGATTGATAATACCGTGAGTCTGTTCTTTGCTAAAGGAAAAATGTTCAAAATGTACTTTGAAAATAATTCCGATTGGCGCTTGGATAACGGCATAAGCATAGGGATGTCAATTGATGACGCCGAAAAGATCGACCCTTCCTTACGATACGATGACTGGGAAGAAGAATATGTATCGGACAATGGCTATTGGTTAGAGGATAATCCCGAAACTCACAGAATCATTTTCATTTCAATTTTTATAAAAGAAGTTGAAGATGATGATGTGTTTTACAATTATAAATGGTGTGAGGACAAGTAACACGCCATAGTACTATCAGCGAAAAAGAGTGGATAGAAAGTGTTCGCGACTATCTTTCCGGGGATCACAAAGGGGCGCATTGATACAGAGCGCCCTGATACAGTCGGATTAAAAGGAGAATTCAATATGAAAGAATTAGATGTCGTTGAACTGAAAAATGATTTTCGAGGACTTTCCAAAGGCACAAGAGGAACTATCGTTCTGGAATATGACGGGACGCTTTTTGAAGTTGAATTTGTCGATTCAACCGGCAAAACCGTTGATGTTCTTACCACTCCGGCTGATCAATTAAAACTTGCAACGGACTCTTGACGACTCGCCACAATTAAATCAGCAAATGAAAGCCGGTTTCTGTTCTGGAATCCGGCTTTTTAATATACAATTCTGCGCATTTTTTTGCTTTGCCGATCTCGTATCAATTGTAACGCTACATGCCCGCCGCCGCGTGTTTACGGAAAAGACTTGATTTTGAGCGGAGTTATGTGGTATATTGTATTGAGATAACCTTACAGCCGCGCGACTTTTCGCCGGCTTTCCGGAGGAAAAATGAAGATACTTGTCGCCGATGACGAAAGCGAAATAAGAAAAATACTCGGCATCCTCCTCACCGGGGAGGGGCACACGATAACCGAGGCGAAAAACGGGCGCGAGGCGGTCGACGCACTGAACCGCAACAAGGACATCGACCTTGTCATAATGGATATAAAAATGCCGCGGCTCGACGGTATATCCGCCGCCCGCGAGATAAGAGGGCACTCCTCGGTGCCTATCCTGTTTCTGACCGCCCGCTCGCTCGCCGGGGATATGGACTCCGCCTATGCGGCGGGGGGAGACGATTATATAGTAAAGCCGTTCTCACCGCGGGAGCTGATACTCAAGGTAAACGCGCTCGCCCGCCGGTACAACATGTACAGTCAGAAGGCGGCTGATAACCCGGATATTATCTCTCTCCCCGGGGGCGTGTATGTAAATCCCGTAACGCGGGAGGTCACAAAGAACGGCTCCGCAATAGATATAAGAGACAAGGAGATGGACCTCCTTATCTACCTTGCGCGCAACCGCGGCGTGCCGAAGAACGCCTCCGAGATATACGAGGCTGTGTGGGAGGAAATGCCGCTCCCCTCCTCGGTGAACACCGTGACCGTCCATATGCTTAATCTCCGGCGAAAGCTCGAGGACTCCCCCTCGTCGCCGAAGCTCATACGCACCGTGTGGGGAAAGGGGTACCAGATTGACTGACAGAAGAACAGACGGGACCCTGATGGTCCCGAAGAAAAAATCCCTCCGACATACATTCCTCCTGCGAATAGTGTTCGGCGTCATTCTCGCCTCTCTTATATATGTCCTTGTCCGCTGGCTGATAGTCTACTATATAAACAACTATTACACGACAAAGGAAATGCGCCGGGAGAGGGAAGAGAAATACGTCGCAGAGCTGCAGGAGTATATAGACAGCGAGGGCGTCGCCTCCTCGGATGTCGCAGAGATTTCAAAATGGGTGCAGAGAAAGCGGTATGTCTATCTGCTTATCTACCGTGACGACGACCTCCTGTTCGTCTCCGGAATTTACGAGCAGGACAGACAGTGGTTCCGCGACCCGGTGAACGGCGGGGGAATAACCGTCGATTATCCGTCGCGCGACGAGCTCGTCGCCTCCGCGGAGGGGAGCGGGTATCACGCGCTCACAATGTCCGACGGAGCGACGCTCTACGCCTCGGTCGCCGAGTTTACCGAGTATCTGCTTTACGACCTTGCAAACATCGTGAGCCTTGCGGTGGCGCTCGTGGCGCTGTCCGCCGTGCTTATCCTCTATTTCAGCAATGTGATATGGAAAATCTCCGACCTCGCGCGTGAGGTCGGGCGCGTCAGCTCCGGAGAGACCGAGCATGTAATTCACCTCGACGGGGACGACGAGATAGCAAAGCTCTACTCGGATATAGACAGAATGAGAACCTCCATTCTCGAGAACATAAAAAAGGAGAGGGAGGCGATAGAGTCAAACAATGAACTGATAACCTCAATGTCGCACGATATAAGGACACCGCTGACGGTTCTCCTCGGCTACATCGACGTCATGAAGCCGCGCGCCGAGGGCGACGAGGTTATGAAGAGCTATATAAAGGCATCGGAGACAACGGCGCTCCGCCTGAAATCTCTCTCCGACGATATGTTCCGCTACTTCCTCCTCTTCGGCGGAAAGATTGACCTCGATATGCAGGATTACCCCGCCGGAACCCTCCTTGAGCAGATGCTCTCCGAGCATATACTTCTCCTGCGCGAGAGCGGGTATACGGTTGAGTATGAGAACACCCTGCCGCAGGACACGGCGCTCACCGTGAGGGCAGACGCGCAGAATCTCATGCGCGTGTTTGACAATATCTTTTCAAATATTATGAAGTATGCCGACGCGGAGAGCGCGGTGCGCATATCCTCTGCCCGCGATACCGGGCGCGTGCGCGTCACATTCTGTAATGCCGTGCGCCGCGATACCTCCGGCGCCGAGAGCAACGGCATAGGGCTCCGCACCTGCCGCAGGATATGCGAGGCTATGGGCGCGGAGATAATGACGGTCACCGATGACGAGAGCTATTCCGTGTCGGTAGCCCTGCCGGCAGAGGCACCCGCCCCGGCATTGCCCGCCCCGGCGCCGGAGCGCGGGGCAAGAGCGCACAGACGGACCTTTGACGTAAAGAATCTTTTCGGAGGAAAGAAAAAATGATAAGCTTTATCCCCTATACCAAGAAAAATGTTGCGACGGCAGCCTCAAAGCTGCGCCTCCCGCCGGTAGAGTCAGTCCTGCGTGACGCAAAGGATATAATGAAAGCAATGATAAGTCGGGTGGACGAGGAGGACGACATCGAATATGCCGTCACATTTTCACACGGGTGCCTCTTTTTCCGCATATTCGACACCGGGAGATATTACTTTACATTTCCCGAGCCGCTGACAGATGACGACGACCCGGAGGACGCCCTGCGCGAGCTTGTTCGGTATATGGTGCGTGAGGAGGTTCCGATGCGGCTTGTCGGCGTCCCGACCTTTTACTTAAAATATCTTGAGGGCTTCCGCCACATGACCCTTGACGCCGACGACTTCACCGCCGACAGCTACTCGGTTCTCATAAATACCGAGTGTGAGCTGTGTGACGAACTCCCGGACGAGGAGGGAGAGCGGCTTATTCTGTCCTCCCTCTCAGAGGAGGATATACCCGATTACGCCCGCCTCTGCCGCGACGAGGAGGTAAACCGTTACTGGGGTTACGATTACAGAGAGGATAAGCCGGACGCCTCCGACGAGTATTTCTACGATACGGCGAAAGAGGAGTTCGCGAGAGGGAGCAGCGCGACCTTTGCAATCCTTGTAAAGCCTTGCATTATCAGAAAAAAATATATGAGCGAGGACGCCCCGGAGAGCGAGTCCACCGTGAGAATAGACCGCGTGAGCTTCGCCGGGGAGGCGACGCTCTATGCCTTTGACGGAAAGGGAAACGCGCAGATGGCTATCCGCCTCCTGCCGGAGTATCAGGGGCTCGGTCTCGCGTCTGAGAGCGCCGCGCTCCTCGGACAGGCGGCGCGGGAAATGGGGATAATCTGCCTTGAGTTTTCGATAGCGGAGGAGAATGCCCATTCGCTCTATGCTTTCAGGCATTATGAGCTGACGCGCGAGGGGGCGGAGCCCGGGACGCTGAGAGCCACATTCCCGGTGGTAGGTCACATGGACCCACGAGCAATAAAATAAGAGGGATAAATACGGCGACGAGACCGAAGAACGACGACTCTGCATCCGCCTGTGCCCGCCCGGGAGCTCACTGCCACATACGGCGCAGACCGAAAAAGCACTAACCACTGAAACCACCAGATAAAAGAGCGGGACTGTCTGATCTTCCGAAAAGGCAGTCCCGTTTTATATTTTATATGTCGCCGTCCTCCGACGCGAGCGATATTATATCTATCCTCTTTTCGCGCAGACGGGCATACTTTATGGTGTTCCAGGTTCCACCGGATTGCTCCCCGTTCCAGACGGCGAGGACGATGTCCGAGTGGTCGACCATGTACATATTGCGCTCGAGCATACAGCCACGGTAATACCTGTCGCAGACGACGGTAACCTTGTCCGCCGCCTTGAGGAGGCGGGAGTGCCGCGCCGCGTCCTCGTCCTGCCACATGAGGCTCTGATTAGGGCAGGGGAGCGCACATTCGAGCGTGACGTCCCGCCCCGTCCTCTCGCGGAAGGCGAACACCGCCTCGGCAAAATCGGTATCGACGCCGAGCGCCGCGCCGCTGATAAAGTGGGTGACGCCCTCGTCGGCATATTTTTCAATTCTCCTCGTGAGCTCGTCTATGTATTTCTGATAGTCCTCTCCGTATCTCCGGTATCCCCACGGCAGCTTTGCGGGGCGGTGCCCCGTAACACAGATTGTTTTCATAATTGTCTCCTTCCCGGTGTAAACATGGCGGTCTGACCGCAAAGCGCGGCTCTTATATACATTGTAGCACATCTCCCCGATAAAAGCAAGACATACTAAATTTCGGCACAGTATTTTTCAGACAAAAGAGTTTATACTGGTACTAAACTGAAGTTTAGCATAAAGGAGACATGTCAATGACTATTGCCGAGGCTCTGTCGAGGAGACTAACGGAGCTTATGGACGAGAGGAAGCTGAGTGCCTATCGCCTGTCCATGCTCACCGGGGTCAACCAGACGACAATAGGAGACATAAAGCACAGGCGCAACACCGCCGTGAACCTCCGCATACTCTTTGAGCTGTGTCAGGGGCTGGAAATAGAGCTTGCCGATTTTTTCGACAGCCCGCTGTTCCTGACAGAGAATATCATTGATTGATACGCACCCGTGTATTAAAAAAGCAAAGCAGGGGCCGCCCGAAACCGGACAGTCTCTGCTTTTCTCTTTATTTTTCAATTATATGTAGCGTCGGGTTCACGATAGAGTCGCATGCCTTCACCGTCGTCTGACGGAGAGACATAAGGCGCATGCCCATGTTCTCTATGATGTTCCGCGGCGGGAGCGGAAGCGTCCTGAACTCCTTGGAGTTTATCTGCTTCGATTTTGAGACAATCGAGATATACCTGTCGTATATCGTGGAGTTGAGGAGGGCAAACACCCCGTAGGCGAGGCGGGCGCACATCTCGGAGTTCGGGTCCTTCGTGTCGATGAAGTTTATCTTGTTGTGCGTGCTTATGTAGCGGTAAGCCGGGAGCTGTGCCGCGAGGTAGATTGCCGAGTTCACAAACCGCTCGTCAGACTTCGCGGGTATTCTCTTTATAACTATGAGGTTCTTGTTCCGCTGTATCAATGCGGGATTTACCGGCGCGAGATACTGCTTTTTTGTCAGGGTCGGAAACTCAACCTGTCCGCCCTTTATA
>CALDMI010000191.1 GCA_937914815.1 uncultured Clostridia bacterium | reverse complement strand
GAAGCATGGGTATGTACACAGCGATAGTAATTGTAACTGTCGCCATGCTCGCAGTTACGGTAATCGACATAAATTCAAGCCGGATGCTTGACGAAAAAGTGAAGCGGAACTCTACACTCACTTGCCTTATGACGGCTCTCGCACTGCTTTTTGAATGGGGCGGAGTCATGACGGACGGGGCGGACACGGCTCTTATTCCGCTACATATGGTGCTGAAATGCACGGAGTTCTGCGTTGCGCCGCTTATAGGTGTTTTCGCGGCGGAGAGCTATGGGAGAGTGCGCCGCCCGAGGCTCATTGCCTGTCTTGCGGTAGTTCACATTGCCTTTGAGATATTCGGGACTCTGACCGGGCTCGTTATCAGTATTGACGGTGAGAACATCTATCACCGCGGTATTCTCTACCCCATTTACATAGTTATATTCTCGCTCTCGATTATATTCTGTATTATCGAGACGCTGAAGGTTGACCTGCAGCAATACTCACGCCTCTCTCTTGTCCTCGTCGCTACGCTGCTCTTCCTTATTCTCGGGCTTGTAATTCAGATAGTTTACTCCTCAGTGCGGGTGGATTATCTGTGCATAGCGATAAGCCATTATTTTCTACTCAATCACAGAAGAAAGGTAATGTTCCAGAGGGACGGACTTACACAGTTGCTTAACCGGAGGTGCTATGAAACGGATATTCAGAAGCTATCCGCACAGGCGCTCATACTGCTTTTTGATGTGAACAACTTCAAAAATCTCAACGACACCTACGGACACTCCACAGGCGACCGGTATCTTTGCGAGGTTGCGGAGCTCATACGCTCCGTATACTGGAAGCGCGGTTGCTGTTACCGCTTCGGCGGCGATGAGTTCTCTGTTATTATAACGAAGAACACCGGCGACATTTCGGGGCTCAATACTCTGTTTGAGAAAAAGATAGCCGAAAAGCAGAGGCTCGACCCGGTGTTCCCCGGTGTCTCAATAGGCTACTCACGCTATGACGGCGACGCAAGCCACATAAAGGAGACGATAGAAGAAGCCGACAGAATGATGTATGAGGAGAAAAATCAGCACAGGGCGGGATGATTTCCCTCCCTGTTTTTCTTTGCGGGGGTTGATTTTCTTCTTCCGGTGTGCTATAATGCAATATAGTTAGCAGATGCTAACTATCAACAGTTATTTGCCGGAGGTTACATATATGAATGTCTTTTTAGGGATACTTATTCCCTTTATCGGCACATCGCTCGGCGCAGGGTGCGTATTTTTCATGCGCCGGACGCTCAGCGACGCGGTGAGCCGCGCGCTCACGGGATTTGCAGCGGGGGTGATGGTTGCGGCGTCTGTATGGAGCCTTTTGATACCGGCGATTGAGCAGTCGGAAAATCTCGGGAAATGGGCATTTGCCCCGGCGGTCATCGGGTTCTGGGCGGGGGTTCTGTTCCTGCTTCTGCTCGACCGGGGTGTGCCCCACCTGCACCGCAACAGTGAGGAGGCGGAGGGACCGCACAGCCGCCTCGCGCGGACTACTATGATGGTACTCGCCGTGACGCTCCACAACATACCGGAGGGAATGGCGGTAGGTGTTGTTTATGCCGGGTACCTTTCCGGGAGCGCACAGATAAGCGCGGCGGGCGCGCTCGCGCTCTCTATCGGTATTGCGATACAGAACTTCCCGGAGGGGGCGATAATTTCAATGCCGCTGCGCGCGGAGGGAATGAAGAAGTGGCGCGCTTTTTCCGGCGGGGTGCTCTCCGGTATTGTGGAGCCTATCGGCGCGGTGCTGACGGTACTCCTTGCTCGGTTTGTTGTTCCGGCGCTGCCCTATCTGCTCGCTTTTGCCGCGGGGGCTATGCTCTATGTTGTCGTCGAGGAGCTTATACCCGAGATGTCACAGGGGGAACACTCAAATCTCGGGACGGTATTCTTTGCTGTCGGATTCAGCGTTATGATGGTGCTTGACGTGGCGCTTGGGTAGGGCTTGCAGATTATCGCCCCGTATTCGACGATTCTTCCTCAAAATCTGCCGCGCCCTCGGCTTGCATATTTGGGAAAAACGAAATATACGAAAAGGCTTGTTCGGGGGCGAACAAGCCTTTTTACTTTTTTGATTTTATTCTTTCGCGTCGGAGAAGTCTGTACACAAGACAAAATTGTCATTTCTTTTCGGTATTATTACCGTTATCCTCTGCATGTAATTGTTTTTCAAGTGCAGACTGTTTGGCGAGAATGGCATTAACTTTATCATACAATGCTTCAATCATAATTTCGGTTTTCAGATTGACTTTATAGTCGTTTTCGGCTCTTCTGCGATCTTTTTCTTCCTGACGGTTTTGGCTCATCATAATAAGCGGAGCCTGAATAGCCGCTACGCAAGAGAGTACCAGATTAAGCAATATAAATGGGTACGGATCAAACGCTTTGGCAGCCATTAAGATATTGACAACCATCCACAATACAAGAACGC
>CALDMI010000190.1 GCA_937914815.1 uncultured Clostridia bacterium | reverse complement strand
CGTCGGATAATATCCGTCCTCCTTGATAACGCCGTGAAGTACTGCGACGCGGGGGGGAAAATCCGCGTCACCCTCTCGGGCGGAAAGCACCCGGCGCTGACGGTAGAGAACGATTATGCCGCGGCGGCGGAGCTTGAGACCTCCCGCCTCTTCGACCGCTTTTACCGCGCGGATAAGGCGCGCACCTCCGGCTCCGGCTTCGGTATAGGGCTCTCGATTGCGGAGTCCTGCGCCCGCCGCGCCCGCGCAAATCTCACCGCCGCGGCGGGAGACGGCACAGTCCGCTTCACTCTTTCATTCAGATAAATATAAGGATGATACACCCCGAAAAAACCGGAAAAAATTTTCCGGTTTTTTCTTTTCTTTAAGTCTCGCTTAAGTCTTGTGTGCTACAATACAGGCAAAAGGAGGGAGAAGAAATGAATTACATCTCATCGTTTCAAAGATATGAGCTGAAATATCTTGTCACGGAAAAACAATACCGCGCGCTCCTTCCCGCGCTCTCGGTCTATATGTCGCCGGATGAGTATTTTCACAGCGAAATATCAAATGTCTATTACGATACGGGCGACTACCGCCTGATCCGCCGCTCGCTTGAAAAGCCGGTGTATAAGGAAAAGTTCAGGCTCCGCGCCTATTCCACCCCTGGGAGCGATACGCAGGTATATCTTGAACTCAAAAAGAAATTTGAGTCCGTGGTATATAAGCGTCGCGTCGGCATGCCGTATTCGGCTGCCCTCCGCTATCTCGCCGCCCCCTGCGGAGGGTCGCAGAAGCTCTCGGAGATAGCCCGCTTCTTTGAGTGCTATTCCGCTCTCGCCCCGGCAATGTACATTTACTATTCGCGTGACTCCTACCGCGGCGCGGAGGGGCTTCGCATAACCTTTGACAGCGATATTACCTACCGCGCATACGATGTAGACCTCTCAAAGGGCGTGTACGGTGAGCCGATACTTGACGAAAATATGCGCCTTATGGAGATAAAGACCGGCGGCGGACTCCCGCTCTGGCTTACATCGGTTCTCTCGGCAGAGAGAATATACCGAACCTCTTTTTCAAAGTACGGCAGAGCCTATC
>CALDMI010000189.1 GCA_937914815.1 uncultured Clostridia bacterium | reverse complement strand
CGAGGGAAACGAAATTTACTCTCCCGCAACCGAATACGGCGAGGTTACGGCTTACGAATGGGAGACAGACCGCGGCGCGACCGATCAGATTTTATATCCCCCGACGCCCGCAAGACTCACAAAAACAGACTTCGGTTATTTGTCCGACCTCGGCAAGGAGACCGTCGGCTATCTTCACCTTGAAGCAGAATGTGAAAAAGACACCGTACTCACGGTTTCTTACGGTGAGCATCTTGAATGTGGCAGGGTGCCGCGGATTATCGACGGGCGTGACTTTTCGGTCACGGTAAAGTGCCGGAAAGGAAAAAACATTTTCGACGGACTTTTCCGCAGACTCGCAGGCAGATTTATAGAAGTCGCGGGAGAGGCGGCAACCGTCACATCGCTCACGCTGTCTCCGGTCGAGCGAAATGTGAAGAAAAAAGCGCGCATTTTTGACGACCCGGATTTTCAAAAAATCTACGATATATCCGTTTACACGCTCCTCTGCTCAATGCACGACCATTACGAAGATTGCCCGTGGCGGGAGCAGGCGCTCTACACTCTTGACAGCCGCAACCAGATGCTCTGCGGCTACTATGCCTTTGAGGGGTTCGGGTTTCAGCGGCAGAACCTTACGCTTATAGCAAAGGGGCTCCACAACGGCATACTTTCTCTATGCTTTCCGATGAGGGGCGGAAAAATCGCAATTCCGTTTTTTTCGCTGATTTACCCCATTCAGGTTATGGAATATGTACGCTACTCCGGCGATAAGACGATACTTGACGAGGTCGGCGGCGTGATAAGAACAATCATGAATACGTTCTCTGCCCGCGTCGAGAGTAACGGTCTCATATCAGCCTTTCCGTATCCGTACTGGAATTTCTACGAATGGACCGACGGAAGCGATAATGCCGGGGACATCAGCAGAACAGAACAGGAACCGTTGCTCAACTGCGCCTACATTCTCGCCGCGCGCGCCTGCGATGAGCTGTTCGGTACGGAAACCGACACAGCGGCAACCGTCAAGGGACTGCGCGAAAATTTGTTTGACAGGGAGCGCGGCGTTTTCAGGCTCAGCAGTGCAGACAATCGCTCAAGCGTACTCTGCAATGCGATTGCCATATCAGCCGGAGCGGGAGATGAAAGACTCGCAGAAAAAACAGTCACCGACACGACGCTTATCCCGGTCTCGCTTTCAATGTGCACATATTACTATGATGCGCTGCTGTTGTACGGAGACAGGTATCATGATTTCATACTCGGCGACATAAAAAGAAAATATATGAATATGGTAAACGCAGGCGCGACGACATTCTGGGAAACCGAGCTCGGCGCATCTGATTTCGGCGGTGCAGGCAGTCTTTGTCACGGTTGGTCTGCTATCCCCGTATATTATCTGTGCCTGCTCGAAAAAAACAAATGTTTTTTTGAAGAAAAGGAATTACAAAAATGAAAGATAAAGAATATTCGGAGCTGAAGCGGACGCTGACGCTCAAGAGAAACACCGTTCCGGCGGTCTACAGCGCGGAGGGCGAGATAATCTCGCGGTTCCGCCGCTCGCTCGGGCTCGCGGGAGAGGAGGAGACCGAGAAGTATCTCGCTATATTCCGCCGCCTGCTCTCCGGTGGGCGAAACAAAAACCTCTTTGAAATTCCATTCTCCACAAAGCAGGTGACAGACGGAGAGGAGCACAGGCTCCTCATGTCTCTGCGCAAATCGGAGGAGCCGGAGGACGGCGACCTTAACACCCTTGTATCAAAGATAACCGCGACATACAAGTCGGATGTCAGCTACTGCATACTCTTTATACGGGCGAGATACGATGTTGTGAAGCGGTCGTCTGCCGATGGGGAGGACGAAGAGAAAAAATCCTACGAGGCTTTCACCTACACGGCATGCGCGATATGCCCGGTGCGGCAGACGAAGTCCGACCTCGCGTATGACGCGAACGAAAAACTCTTCTGCGGGCTGGCGCCGCACTCTGCCGTCTGTATGCCGGAGGCGGGCTACTTCTTCCCCGCCTTTGACAACCGGCAGTCAAACATTTATTCCGCCGTATTCTACACGAAGAGCACCGACTGTGACCACGGGGAGCTCACCTCTGCGCTGTTCGGCAGCGGGATCGGCATGACGGCGGCGAGGCAGGGCGCGACATTCCGCGAGACGCTCGCCACTTCTCTTGACGACGGGCTCACATTCGATGTGGCGCGCGCGCTCCACACCTCTATCGCCGACAGGATTGAAGAGCACAAAGCCGCGAAGGTCGACGAGCCGCTCGTGCTCACGCGCGAGGATGTGCGCGACTGTCTCGCGGCGGCGGGAATCCCGGACGGAGAGCTCGACAGCTTCTCCACAATGTACAATGAAAACTTCGGCGCCGGGGAGGAGCTCGAGCCGAAGAACATCGTGAACCCGAAGAAATTTGAACTCAAGACCCCGGATGTGACGATTAAGGTAGCTCCCGGCAAGGAATCACTCATCGCGGCGAGGGTCATAAACGGTAAGAAGTACATAATCATCGACGCGGAGGGCGGAATTGAGCTCAACGGGCTCGATGTAAAAATCCCGGAGGAATAAAAAAGGGGGTCACTTCCCTTTCCGGAACACGAAAAAAGGGCTGCGCCCGGTACACCGTAATGTGCCGGAGGCAGTCCTTTTTGTTTTTTCTTTCTGTTCCCTTTTATCTACGCCGAATATACCGTATAAAAGAGGACGGTAAAGACCACGGCGACGGCGACGAAGAGCGCGCCGCAGATGAAGAGAAAGCCGTAGCCGCGCGCGCGCTTCTCACTCTTTCTCGTCACATAGTCGTAATAGGTCTCCCGCTTCCTCGCCTTTCCCGGGACGAGGCGCGCAAAGAGCCACGAGAATGCATATGAGAGCCCGTCAAAGCTCCCCTTTGAGCTTATCCACGCGAGGACGCCGACGGCGAGGAGGAGGACGCCCGGGACGGTAAAGGCGTCTGCAAGGACGCGGTATCTGTCAACGGTCGTCTCTATCCTCCCGCTGTTCAGCGACCATATAATGGTCGAGAGCGCGGCGCCTATCGCAAGCGTCAGAGAATATTTTATAAGAGTCAGGGTCCACTGTTTTTTCAAAGTCCGAGCTCCTTTTTATACTCCGCCTCCTCCTCGTCGTTACAATAGACGAAGTGACCGGGGGCTACCTCGCGCATTGTCGGCTTATTCACGCTGTAATCATGGGATACAAGCGGGTCATAGGCTATGCGCTCACGCGTTTTTTCGGTGTGGGGGTCGGGTATCGGAATTGCCGAGAGGAGCGAGCGGGTGTACGGGTGGAGAGGATGGGCAAAGAGCTCATCAGATGTCGCAAGCTCTACCATTTTTCCGTAGTACATGACGCCTATACGGTCGGAGAAATACTTTACGACCGAGAGGTCATGGGCTATAAAGAGAATTGTCAAGCCCAGCCTGTCGCGCAGCTCGTTCAGAAGATTTATAACCTGCGCCTGTATCGAGACGTCAAGGGCGGATATAGGCTCGTCGGCTATTATCATCTCCGGCTTCATTATGACGGAGCGGGCAATGCCGATACGCTGTCTCTGCCCTCCCGAGAACTCATGCGGGTATCTGCCCGCGTGCTCCGGAACGAGACCGACAAGCTCAAGGATTTTATAGACCTGCTCGTCTATATACTTCTTATCCTTTATGCCGTTTATCACAAGCCCCTCGGCTATTATCTCGCGCACGGTCATGCGGGGGTTCAGCGATGCTATCGGGTCCTGGAATATCATCTGAATCTGGGTTATGAGCTTCGTCCGCTTTGCTATATGGAGCTCACGCCGCATATCACGGCGGAGGGCGACGCGCTCTTCATCGCTCTTTGCGGCGGCGAGCTTTTCCTCATATTCCACCCTCGCCTTTGCGACGCACTTTTTCGCGTACTCGCGGTCGGAATACTTATGGTCGTGCTCTGCCGAGGCGATATTCTGCCTTTGCTCGGCTATCGTCTTTTCAAGCTCTGCCTTGATATTTCCCGCAAGTTCTGCTTCTTTTGCCGCAGTCTGCGGGTCGACGCGCACCTTGATTTTCAGGTCGCGGAGGGCGTTTTTTGCCTTCGCTCGCGCCTCGGCGATTTTTTTCTTATATTCATAGGTACCGGCGCATATGCGCTCACCCTTGAAATAGATACTGCCCGAGGTTATGTCGT
>CALDMI010000188.1 GCA_937914815.1 uncultured Clostridia bacterium | reverse complement strand
GAAGGTGCAGTCCCTCCGTAGCTCCGCCGAGCGACGCGGCGAAGCGGGCTATCATCGCTATATCCTCCCGCGTGTCATTAAAGCCCGGGACAACCGGAGTCCTGATTGTGAGGCTCTTTGCATTTTTCGCCATCCAGCGCGCGTTATCGAGTATCACCTCGTTTGACTGCCCGGTGAAGAGCTTGTGCTTTGTAGGGTTCATATGCTTTATGTCCATCAGGACATAGTCCACATGCGGGATTATCCGCTCGAGCACCGCGCGCTTTGCAAACGCGGTGGTCTCTATCGCGGTATTTATCCCCGCCTCATGCGTCGCGCGGAGGACTGCCTCGCAGAAATCCGGCTGTGCAAGGCACTCGCCGCCCGAGAGGGTTATTCCGCCGCCGGAGCGGTTGAAATATATAATATCCCGCGTTGCCTCGTCCATGAGCTCGCGCACCGTGACATCCCGCCCGACGGTCTTGACCTTTCCGCCCTGCGTCATGGTCTGTACGGCGTACTCCTGTGACTCAGGGTTACAACACCACCGGCAACGGAGAAAGCAACCCTTGAAGAATATTATTGTTCTTATGCCGGGTCCGTCGTGTATCGAGTATCTTTGAATGTCAAAGATACGCCCGGTGCGGTCGTATATATTGTCCATAGGGCTCCTTTCTCCGCCAAAGCGGTGTTTTTCGCTGCCGTTTTCTTTGCGGCTTTATGATTTTTTGCGGTTTATCTGAGGTTATTTTTACGGTCTTTACTTTCTGTAAAGTTTCTTACAGTGCCTTCACAGGTTAAAACCCGGTCTGCTCGGTACGGCTGATTATATCGTCCTGGAGAGCGCGGGAGAGCGTCGTGAAGAGGGCGCTGTAGCCCGCGACGCGGACAACGAGAGTTTTGTAATTTTCGGGGTGCTCCTGCGCGTCAAGCAGCGTCTCGCGCGAGACCACATTGTACTGCACGTGCATGCCCTTCTGGTCGAAGTATCCGCGCAGGTAGGCGACGAATTTGTCAAGGCTCGCGCTCCCTGCGAGGGCGGACGGGTGGAACTTCTGATTGAAGAGCGTACCGTTCGACGCCTGCGCATGGTTGAGCCTTGCGACAGAGGACGCCGTAGCCGTCGGTCCCTTTGTGTCTCTGCCGGGACCGGGTCCGACACCGTCGGCGACCGGCATATTCGCGAGCCGCCCGTCCGGGGTCGCGCCGGTCTGGTGACCGAGGAGGACATTTGCCGAAACGGGGTAGAGCCCCGCCTGGAACATTCCGCCGCGCGGGTTTCTGTACTTCTGGAGCGGCGCGGAATAGGTCTCTCCTATTTTCCGGGCGAAGAGATCTATTTCGGTTATATCGTTTCCGTATTTCGGGAGAGCCTCTATCATTGAGAGAAGCTCGTCATACTTTGCCTTTTTCTCCGCGCTGACGCGGGAGTTTGACTTTATTTCATCGAATATTCCGCGTATCTCCGCGTCGGTCGGGACCTTTCCCGCCTTTGCGAGCTCGCTGACAACCCGGACGGTAAGCTCTCTTGCCCGCTTGTCGGTGAGCGGCTTTCCGTAATTATCCTCGAGCGCCGCCTTGTACTCCGCCATGCTGACGCGCCGCTCGTCAAATACGAGCGTCTTTACGGCAAGGAGAGAGTCGGTGACATTCGCGATACCGAAGCCCTGCGGACCCGTGAAGTTGTAATGCGCGCCGCCCTCCTGCATTGTGAGCCCGCGGTCCATACAGTCGTCGACCATACAGGACTGGAAGGGGAGGGGACAGCGGACGGGGTGCGCCATATCGACGGCGTTGTCCGCGTTTACAAGCATTTCGATAAAGAAGTTCATCTGGGTGATGTACGCCTGATAGAACTCGTCAAACGAGGTCATAGAGCACACATCCGGGGTGCGGGGTCCTATCTGCTCGCCCTTGTCGACTCCGCTTGAAAATACAAGCTCGAGCGGGCGGCACATGTTGAAGAACGCCGCGTCATGCCAGCCGTCGGTCTTATGCGGGACCTGCGGCTCGACGCATCCGATTATGCAATACCCGCGCGCCTCTTCGAGGCTCGCGCCGCGGGACATGAGGGCGGGGATTATCACCTCGTCGTTGTAGTAAGCCGGAACGCCGAGACCCTCGCGGGTGACAGCCGCCGCCTTTACAAGGAGGGAGTGCGGCGAGAGGTTCCATACGCGTATCGAGAGAGAGGGTTGCGGGAGCCTTACGTGCATAGTGGCTTCAAGGCACATATACGAGAGGTCGTTAGTTGAGTCGAGCCCCTCCTCGTCCTGTCCGCCGACAATGAGGTTCTGGAACATTCCGTAGCCTGCAAAGCCCTCGGATGACACGGCGTCGCGCACCTTGTTTATGTCGTTGAGTTTTACCCATATGCAGTCAAGGAGCTCCTGCGCCGACTCGTAGGTAACAGTACCCTTGTCAAGGTCGGACTTGAAATAGGGGTACATGTAGACATCAAATCTTCCGGGGGATATTGAGTGCCCGCTCGATTCGCACTGAAGAAGCTGCTGTACAAACCAGAAGGACTGGCACGCCTGCCAGAAGGTCTCAGCCGGGTACTCCGGCACCCGTGTACAGTTTTCGGCGATAATTTCAAGCTCGCGCCGGCGCTCCGGGTCGCGGCACTCCGCCGCCTCCCGCTTTGCAAGCTCGGCGTATCTCTTTGCATAATCTATAACCGCCTCACAGCTCTCAATCATAGCCTCAAGCAGCTGACGCTTGCGAAGATATGCGGGGTCGGTCTGTGTGAGCGCGGAGAGCTTTTCCTCCGCCTCCGCGATAATTCCGCGGTAGCCTATGCGCAGTACCTTTTCATAGTTGACGCACATGTGCCCGATGCCGTTATAGAAGTAGTTACCGACGGTGAATATGCCGTGGTTCATGAAGACGTCGAGGACATCAGGGTTCATGTAGCTTTTTGCGAGGTCGCTGTTCGTTTTGCCGTACCAGTAGGGGTGCACGGCTTCGAGCCTGTCAACCGTTTCTTTTGATATATAGAACGGGTCCGCCTCGCGGGTCGCGAGGGTGTCATACTCCGCGCGGAGCCACTCAAACGAGTACTCCGGGAAGGTCTGACAGCCGCGGGGAGATTTTGTATTCGAGCCGACAATGAGCTCGCCCGGGCGGATGACTATCGGAATGTTATGAAGTATATGGCTGAAAGCCGCGGAGCGCCGCTTTACGATAGGGAGTGCCTCGGTAGCCTTATAGCTCTCGGTGAGCAGCTCCGCGCGGTCAGCCTCGACCTCCGGCATCTTAGCGTACAGGTCGGAGATGAGCCTGTCTATTCTCGGGCTCTTCTTTATCTGAAACTTTATTTCACTCATGGTTTTCCTCCGTCAGAAACTTATGCGGCGGTCGGTTGCCGCCTTATATCTCTTCCCAGA
Organism: uncultured Clostridia bacterium; assembly: GCA_937914815.1. Classification (GTDB taxonomy): domain Bacteria; phylum Bacillota; class Clostridia; order Oscillospirales; family CAG-272; genus UBA1740. The sequence continues at coordinate 12,716 of CALDMI010000188.1, read as the reverse complement.
GCTCGGGGTGCGGCGCGGCTATTACCGATGTGTTGGCGAAGAGCCCCTGACCCTTGGCATAGTCGGCACCGGCTTCTACTGCCGCCGTGACATCGCCTATATCACCCGTTAAGAGGACTATACCTTTTCCGCCCATGCCGCGGGAGACGCGCAGCTCGTATATAGAGACCTTCGCGGTCTTTACGGCTATATCGGCAGCCTTGATTGCGGACGCGGCAGAGAAGGTCTCGATAACTCCGAGCGAGCCCTGCTTTCCCGGCGCCTCTGTCCCGAGGAGGGAAACTATGACCTGCTCGTCTATGCGACCCATTATCGCGCTGTCTATTATGTTCTGTTCAAATCTTGACTTTATGTGCTCCACCGCCGAGGTAACGTCGGCTATCGCTCCGGTAATGATTATCTCAAACTTGCCGGGGCAGGCGGGGTGCGCGGAGATGAGGCGGATGTTCGCGCTCTTCAGCGCGTCGTCGGTAGCCTCGACTCCTTTTGCTATGCTTTTCAGTTCTATAACACCTACTGCGTTATACATGGGCTGTCCTTTCTTTTATAAGGAAATTGGGAAAATGACAACTATTATTTGCAAATTCGCGGATTTATGCGAGCTCTTTGCTGCTTTTTAGCCTCGCGGTTTCCGCGGCTTTTTACTTCTCACACTTTTCGCGGCTTTGCAGTTCACGGCTGCGCGATATTCGTTACGCCTCAATTATAACCTTTGTCGCGTCGGCAAATGTGACGCGCCCGGATATTGAGGCATACTGCGGGACGGAGAGACCCGCGCCCGGCTCGGCTATCCTGTCGCCGCGCGACACGGTGTCGCCCTCGTGAACCGTAGGAACCGACGGCGCGCCGATGTGCTGTGACATGCGGATCTCGACGCTACGAGGTGCGAGGGGCTCGGGGTGTTTATCGAATTTCGCGACGCCGAGGACTTCCTTCCACTTCTGGGTGACGAGCATACGCGCGTCACGGTCGGGGGAGGGGGTGAAGGTCTCGCCCGGGGCGGCGACGTACTTTATTCTGTCCTTTGCGAGGATTTTTTTGAACTCCTTGATAACGAGCATCGGGGAGATACCCTGACAGCAGGCGAAGGAGCCGCAGATGTCGCACCCGCAGCAGAGAGTGGCGCTCTTTATGAGCTCGGGGGTCGCCTGCGCTGCGGTGAGCGTCGCACGCACCATTTTATGCGGCTCAAGCGGGTAGCCGAGCAGGTGGCGCGGGCAGAGGTCGGTGCACCGCGTGCACTGACAGCAGGCGGACCATGCAATCCGCAGGTTCTGCGCCGCGGATTTCTGTTTATTCACGACCGCGGGAATATCCGCGGGTACAATCATTAAGGCATTTGTAGTCTTCACGACCACATCCGATTTCGGATTTTTGATTATTCCCATTGCGGGACCGCCGTCGAACATTACGTGATTTTCCGGCACGGTGACGTTCACCGCGCGAAGAACGTCGCTTATTCTCATTCCGACGGGGACGCGGACGACATACGCTTTCGGTATATCTCCGCCTATCGTGAGCCATTTCTCGGTGACCGGTTGTCCGTGCCGCACGGCGGCGCGGATATTGTAGACCGTCTCGACGTTGTAGACTATGACCCCGGCTGTTATCGGGAGGTTTCCGGGCTTTACGAGCCTGCCCGTGACCTGATAGATAAGGTTTATCTCGTCGCCCATCGGGTAGATGTTCGGCACCGTCTTTACGCTTATCCCGTCGGCGAGCACCTGCCCGTCGGTAAGACCGAGCGTCATTGCGCGGTATTCCTTTATGGCGAGATACGCATGTCCGATACCGGTAAATTCCATGACCGCCTGCGCACCCTCGACAACTCTGCCGAGACGCTCCTGTACGAGCATATAGTCGGTGTACATCAGCGGCTCACATTCGATGCAGTTTATAACCAGCGTATCCGCGCCCTCGGCGAGCTTCGCATAAGAGGGGAAGCCTGCGCCGCCCGCGCCGACAACTCCGGCGTCCTGGAGGACCTTTTTAAGTTCTGTGTGCATATGCTATGTATTTGCGGCTCCGTGCCGCGCCTTTCAACGAGTGTCTTTATGCTCTGTCGACTATTCCGACGACGGTCGCGTCAACAGGAGCTGTCTGATCTCCGACGGCGACGCGCGCGGAGGAGCCGGTGACAAGGAGGACCTCCTCGCCTATTCCGGCGGATATGGTCTTGTCCACGGCTATTATGTATCTGTCCGTGAGGTGTCCGCACTCCATGAGCTGAACCTCAAGAAACTTGAACCCGCGGAGCGAGTCGAACTTGTTTGTCGAGACTATGTTCCCGACTACCTTACCTTTAAGCATTTTACGGTATCTCCCTTGCTATCAGCCCTTTACCACGGTGACGGTAGAGCCGTTCTTTATTCCGACGGCGTTTGCGTCGTCGGTATCGACATGCATCTCAAGCCTGAACTTGTCGCTGACTCTTATCTGCACATCGTACCAGCGCGTGCGCTTCGTACCCGAGTTCACATCAACATCGATGTAATCGCCGTCCTTGACGCCGTATTTTGCGGCGTCTGCGGGCGACATGTGTATGTGGCGGTTCGCGATTATACAGCCCTCTTTGAGGGTAAGTATACCTTTCGGACCTATTATTGTTATGGGGGCGGAGCCGTCGAGGTCTCCGGACTCACGCACCGGGGGCTTTACCTTCAGGGTGTATGAGTCTGTCACCGAGATCTCAACCTGCGAGCGCTTACGGAGAGGTCCGAGCACGCGCACGCCCTCAATGGCTCTCATAGACGGACCGACAAGGGTGAGCTGCTCCTTGCAGGCGTACTGCCCGGGCTGTGAAAGGTCTTTCAGCGGGGTGAGCTCGTACCCCTTTCCGAAGAGCGTTTCCATGTCCTCTTTTGTCAGATGTATATGCCGGTTTGAGATGCCGACGGGTATTCCCGCGTCCTCCCCGGCGTCCATAGCTGCGATTACTTTTTTCACTATGGCGGTTATTTCTTCCGTTGTTGCCATTGTGACCTCCTCCGGTTGTTGCTTTTCATGTATTTTGGGGGTTATGTTCTCCGGGGAGGGGACGGGCACGTTTTTCATGTCTCCGCCGGCGCTGTCGCCGCGGCTCGTCCGTCCTCTCACCGGAAAATATATTCTCCCGGTCTCCTGCTTTTTTTGACCCATTTCGGTCGGCTTTTTTGATTGCCTTTTTCCGGTTGGCTCTTTTCAGACTGTCCCGGTAACGGCGCTTGCACCTTTTCGCTCCGCACGGCGGGAAAGCCCGCCCCGCCCCGGAAAATACCGGGGCAGGGAAGTGAAGTCCCGGATTAGCCGAGCTTCGGGAGCAGATACTCAACATCTGCATGGGGTCTCGGGATGACATGGGTAGCCACAACCTCGCCGAGTCTGGACGCTGCCGCGCCGCCTGCCTCGACAGCAGCCTTGACTGCTCCGACATCTCCTCTGACCATGACGCTCACGAGTCCGCTACCGATCTTCTCGGAGCCGATGAGCTTGACGTTAGCCGCCTTTACCATAGCATCTGCCGCCTCGATAGCTGCGACAAGACCTCTGGTTTCTACCATACCAAGTGCTTCCATGTTTGTTTTTCCTCCGTAAAAATATATGTTTTTTTAGATTTTTATTCGTTTTGTTGCGTTGTGATACCGATGTCAGATTACATCAGTCTTGAGAAATCTCATGATGTCCGGGTGCGGGTTCGGAATTACCTCGCAGAGCTTCACGCTCCCGACCTCTGCCGCAGCCGTGCGCCCCGCCTCCGCGGCAGCCTGTACCGCGGAGACAGTGCCCTCGACAACTACCGTAACAAGTCTGCCACCGAGGCGCTTCTCAACATGAATGAGCTTCACATCAGCCGCTTTTACCATTGCGTCGAGCCCGACTATGGCTGTTACCATAGCCTGAACCTCGAGCAGTGCTATCGCGCCTCCCATAATAGTGCCTTACCTGTCGGTTCAGCCGAGCTTCGGGAGCAGGAGCTCAACATCGTCATGAGGTGCGGGAATGACATGGGTAGCCACAACCTCGCCGAGTCTGGACGCCGCCGCGCCGCCTGCCTCAACAGCCGACTTAACAGCTCCGACATCTCCTCTGACCATGACGCTCACGAGTCCGCTGCCGATCTTCTCGGAGCCGATGAGCTTGACATTAGCCGCCTTTACCATAGCATCTGCCGCCTCGATAGCTGCGACAAGACCTCTGGTTTCTACCATACCAAGTGCGAGTTTCATTATTTTTTCTCCTTATTTATATTAATTATTTTTTCTTTGGATTACGCTTTTTCGGTGAGGGCTCGGGCTTTTTGCCGTCACCGTCGCCTATGACCCGGCTTCGCTCCATATCGGGCGGGAGCGCGTCCGGAGAAGAACTCTCCGCCTCCTTTTTAGGGGGTCGGAGCTTATCTCTGCCGAGCGCCGAGAGGTGTGCAAACCATTCGACATCGGGAGAGAGCCCGGGATTTATCTTTGAGGTTATGAAGAGCCCGCGCTCTTTCGCGAGGGCGACCCCCGCGTCGTGCGCCGCGCTGACAGCCGCCGGCGTACCCTCAAACTTCACGACCATGACGAGGGGAACCTCGCATTTGTCGGCGTTTGCGGGCTTGTTGCGGTCTATCGCGACGACCTTTACATCGCTCGCCTTTGCGACGGCGTCCGCAACCACGATTGCGGTGGCAAATCCGAAAACCTCGATCATGCCGAGGGCAGCCATAGCTTTATACCCCCGGTCAGTCCGCTATATAGCAGATCTTTATGCCCTTCTGGGCGACATTCGTCTCCATCGCCTCGTTCATCTTGTCGAGAGGGAAGGAGTGCGTGATGAGCTCCTCAATAGGGATGTTCATCTCGCGGCACTGGTGCAGGAATGCCATGGTCTTGGGATAGTCCTCTGCGCTGTAATCCCATGAGCCGACTATGGTTATTTCCTTATTGCACATTGCGAAGTGCGGGTTGACGGAGTACTCGCCGTTGTTGACGAAGAAGCCCATCTCACACATTCCGCCGCCACGTCTTATGTAGCTGTAAATGTCGGCAGCCGCCGCGGGCGCGCCCGTGCACTGATAAGCGAAATCAACGCCGACGCCGTTTGCGATAGCCTTGACCTTTGCCACTCTCTTCTCGAGCGTGTCCTCGTCGGGACGGCGGAAGCAGATTGTGGTCTTTGCGCCGAGCTTCTCTGCGAGCTTCAGTCTGTCCTCGTTGCCGTCAACCGCGATTATGTGGTTGATACCAGCCGCGCGGAGCACCGCGAGCATCGTGAGACCGACAGGTCCGCAGCCCTGGAGGAGAACCTTTGAGCCGAAGTTTATAAGACCCGTGGACTGTCCTCTCTCAAGCGCGTGTACGCACACCGTCGCGAGCTCGAGGAGCATTCTCTGCTTCAGGTCAAGGTCGTTGACCTGGAAGTAGGTCGTCCCGCTCCCGCGGATGAGCATGTAATCGGCAAACCAACCGTTGACGCGGTTGCCCTCTGCGGTTCCTCTCTTGTCGCCGATAAGACCGAAAACTCCCTGATTGTCGCAGAGGTTCGTTCTTCCGGGGACCATGCGGCAGACATAGCAGTCTCCGCAGGAGATAACCGACGTGACTATCTTGTCACCGCGGCGCAGCGGCTTTCCCGCCGTGTCGCACTTTATGTTCTTTCCGAGGTAGACTACCTCGCCCGTGCCCTCGTGACCGAGGACAACCGGAATGAGCCCGAACGGGTCCGCGCGCCACTCGTGCACATCCGTGCCGCAGACGCCCGCGCCCTCGACCTTGACGAGTATATCGTCGTCGCCGAGCTCGGGGATCGGGATTTCCTTTACTTCAAATTTCTTCTTGTCGGTGAGCATCGCGACATGCGCAACCTTCGGTAGCACCGAGGGAATGGGCGCGCCGTGACAGTCGCTCGTCTGTCCCTTCATGGTGCCGAGCACCTGTCTTACAATGCTTTCAACCTGTGACTGTGTAAGATCCATATTCTATCCTTTCTCAGATTATACGGAAGTGGTCCGCCATGACGCAGCGGCGCAGGCGGGTGAAGCTCTTCGCGGAGGTGATACCCTCACCGGTGGGACCGGCTATCGTAAAGGTCGTGTGCCCCTCACCGCCGAAGCCTATTCCGGCATAGGAGGGCGCGTTCTTTACGAATATCGTCGTCTCAACAGCCTTTGCAAAGCGCGAGAGATTGTCGATGTTCTTTGAGTGCATGTGTGCCGAGTGGCGGTTTCCGTGCTCCGCCTTCACCGCGAGGTCGATAGCCTCGTCAATATCGCGGACGCGGACAATGCCGAGTATCGGCATCATGAGCTCGGTCTGAATGAAGGTGTGCTCGAACGGGACCTCCGCTATCGCACAGCGCACATCGGGCGATACGTGCATGCCTATCTTCTCAAGAATGACGTTGCAGTCGTGACCGACGCACTCGCGGTTTACCATTCTCTTCGTCTTCCCGGTCTTCGGGTCAACCTTTTCGGTGATGACGACCTTTGCGAGGGCGTCTGCCTGCTCGCGCGTCAGGAGCACACAGCCGTTTTTCAGCATACCGTCAATGAGCCTGTCGGCGACATTGTCAAAGACGAATACCTCTTTTTCGGCTATGCAGGGGAGGTTGTTATCGAAGGTGCAGCCGTCGATTATGTCCTTTGCTGCCTTTTCGATGTCCGCCGTGTCGTCGACTATTACCGGCGGGTTGCCCGCGCCGGCTCCGATAGCCTTTTTACCGGAGGAGAGCACCGCGCGCACAACTCCGGGTCCGCCCGTGCAGACGAGGAGCTTTATTGCCGGGTGCTTATACATTATGTCCGCTGTCGCGAGCGTCGGCTTTATGACAGACGCCACAAGAATTTTCGGACCTCCCGCCGCGTATACCGCGCGGTTGACGAGGTCGACGGCGTAGTTCGAGGTTGCGATTGCGCCGGGGTGGGGGTTAAAGACAACTCCGTTGCCCGCGGCAATCATTCCCATTGAGTTACATATTACCGTCTCGGAGGGGTTGGTCGACGGGGTGATGGCTCCGACGACGCCGAACGGCGCGCGCTCGGTGAGCGTGAGCCCGCAGTCACCGGTCTTTGCCTCGGCTACTATGTCCTCCGTTCCGGGGGTCTTGTCCGCGACGAGCAGGTGCTTTGCCGTCTTGTGCTCGACTCTGCCCATTTTCGTCTCGGCGACGCCGAGCTCCGCCATGACGGGCGCCTCGGCACGGCAGTATTCGCGTATGGAGGTGATGAGCTTCTCGCGCTGTGCGACGCTCATTGAGCGAATTGCGGCATAGCCTGCCGCCGCCGCGTCGATAGCCTCCTCCATAGTCTCGAATACGCCGATATATTTTCTTCCGCAGTACTGCGAGCCGTCCCAGTCCTTTCCCCCGGCGGGAGCCCCGCCGACCTCGGAGAGAACCTTTGCGACGACCTCGGCAATCTGCGCCTCAGTCCAGTTTACTGACATCTGAAACCGCCTTTCCGGACGATCACTTGCCGAGAGCGGCAAGAACCTTGCGGGTTATCTCTGCGACGAGGGCATCGTCGGAGGACTGTGCAGGGGCGGCGTGATCCTTGCAGCGACAGTTCGGCGTACCCTTGTTCGGGCACTTTGCACAGCCGGGGTGCTTGCCGGGAAGACCCATCTTCTTACGGAGCTCCATGAGCTTCTCGAGCTGCTCGCAGGGGATCTCCTCAATGTTGGAGTTGAGACCCGCACCGATCTGACGGGCGTAGAGGTTTATCTTCGCGTTGAACTCGACCTCTTCCATAGTGAAGCAGGCGCGGATAAGCGTGTTACCTACCGTCAGGGCGCCGTGGTTCTTCAGAAGAAATGCGTCGTGGTTCTGAATATAGGGCATAAGGGAATCCGGGATCTCCATTGTGGAGGGCGTTCCGTAGTCGCAGGTGGGGACGGAGCCTATCGTGAGTATAGCCTCGGGGAGAATATACTGGTCAAGGGGAACTCCGGCGACGGTGAACGCGGTGGCTACCGGCGGGTGGGCGTGAACAACGGCGTTCACATCCGGTCTCTCGCGGTAGACGCGGAGGTGCATCTTGATTTCAGAGGAGGGGTTTAGCCGTCCGTCGAGCTTGTTGCCGTCGCCGTCGATCTTTATGATCATGTCGGGGGTCATATAGCCCTTCGACACACCGGTGGGCGTGCAGTAGAACTCGTTCGGTCCGACCTTGACGGAGATGTTTCCGTCATTCGCGGCGACGAAGCCGTGATCGTAGATACGCTTTCCTATATCGACGATCTCTTTTTTGATTTCGTACACTGACTGTGCCATTTTTCGGTTTCCTTTCTGGTGGATGTTTGTTTTTTGAAATTATTCCTCAGTTTACAGACACCATTATACCAAAGACTTTTGCATTTTGCAAGAGGCTTATTAATGAATAATACATATTTCCAAATAAAAATACCCGATATTACAATTACCGTCAGGGCTCGCCGCGGGTGCAACTGCTTCTTGACAAGCGGGGCAAAAGGTTGTAGAATTATTCCGGAAATATTTTAACCGCGACACATTAAAAATCAACCTCGGAAAGGAAGAAGAAAAAATGAAAATTCTGGTTATCAACGCCGGCTCCTCGTCTCTGAAGTATCAGCTTATCGACATGGAGAGAGAGCGCCTGCTCGCAAAGGGACAGGCGGACAGAATAGGCATAGAGGGCGGTACCTTCAAGCAGAAGGTGCCCGGAAAAGACGACTACAAAATCAATGTGAATATGAAGGACCATTCGGAGGCGATAAAGCTGACGCTTGACGCCCTCGTCTCGCCGGAGCACGGGGTGATAGCCTCGCTCTCCGAGATATCCGCCGTCGGTCACCGCGTCGTCCACGGGGGAGAGAAGTTCTCCGGCTCGGTGCTCATCACCGACGATGTAAAGAAGAGCATAGTTGAAAACAGCGACCTGAGCCCCCTGCACAACCCCGCGAACCTTATCGGTATCGCCGCGTGCGAAAAGCTCATGCCCGGAGTTCCGGAGGTTGCCGTCTTCGACACCTCCTTCCACCAGACAATGCCGGACTACGCTTATATGTACGGTCTGCCGTATGAATATTATGAAAAGTATCACATCCGCCGCTACGGCTTCCACGGAACATCACATAGGTTTATAAGCCTTGAGGCGGCGAGAATGCTCGGGAAGTCTCCGGAAGAAGTGAAGATAGTCACCTGCCACCTCGGAAACGGTTCCTCCGTCGCGGCGGTAGACTGCGGAAAGGTGCTTGATACCTCTATGGGCATGACCCCGCTCGAGGGGCTCCTGATGGGCACCCGCTGCGGCTCTCTCGACCCGGCGATAATTCCCTTTATAATGAAGAAAGAGGGGCTTGACGCCGACGCCGTCGACACCCTTATGAACAAGAAGTCCGGCATTCTCGGCATCTCGGGAATGACGAGCGATAACCGCGATATCGAGGAGGGCGCGAAGAACGGAAACGACCGCTGCCGCCTTATTGAGGACATGATAGTCTATCAGCTCACAAAGTATATAGGCGCATACGCCGCAGCTATGGGCGGGGTAGACGCTATCGTCTTCGCCGGAGGAATAGGAGAGAATAACCCGTCCTACCGCTCCCGCGCGATAGCAAAGCTCGGCTTCCTCGGCGCCGCAGTGGACGAAAACAGGAATATGGAGGCGGCGCATCCGTCGCATGAGTATGACATTTCGGCAGACGGTGCGAGGGTCCGCACCCTCGTTATCCCGACGAATGAGGAGCTTATGATAGCTCGCGACACCGCGGAGATAGTCGCAAAGCTCTGACCCATTACCCCACACCCGTATATAAAAAGCTCCCCTTTTTCGGGGAGCTTTTTATATTCTTTTTTTGCCTTTTGCTATGCCGCAGTCACTGGAAGCGTGTAAAGCATAGTTTACATTTAATTGCACTTACAAAAACAAAATATAAAAAATATCTGAAAATGCGGATATTTGTATTGACGGGAAAGATTTCGCGGGTTATAATGGTCATGGTAGCCGCGGGGACCTTCTCTCCGCATACCGCCGCGGACAGCCCGCGGAACACACAAGTATATTGAAAAAGCGATTGTGAGGTTGCAGAACATGACAGGTAAACAGATTCTTCTTGATACCGAAAAGCGACACCCGAATAACCACCACCCGCGCCTTATCTTCACGGAGGAGGGCTTCTCCGAGCTCCGTTCAAAGAGAAATGACGGGGTCTACAAGAAAATCATTGATAAGCTTATTCTCGATTGCGACAATATCCTGAAAGAGGAGCCGACGAAGTTCTTTATCCCGGACGGCATTCGCCTCCTGCAGGCTTGCCGCCGTATATCAGACAGGGTTATGACCCTCTCTATGATATATCAGCTTACCGGGGAGGAGAAGTATGCGGAGCGCGCCTATCGTGAGCTTGAGGCTGCCGCGGAGTACCCGAACTGGAACCCGAAGCATTTCCTCGATGTCGGAGAGATGACGAGCGCGTTTGGTCTTGGCTATGACTGGCTCTATAATTACATGACCCCGGAGCGCAGGGAAAAGCTCCGTCACGCTGCCGTGAAAATGGGACTTACCCCCGCGCTTGACGACTTCCATGACCTTCCGAGAGAGAGAACCTACCGTTGGTTCCAGGATAAGCCGGGCGATAACTGGAAGTTTATCTGCGGCGCCGGGCTCTCGATGTGCTGTCTTGCCATGTTTGACGACGAGGAGGACAGGGCAATATTTGAGGAGGTCGTCGGCACGGCGTATGACGACTGCTATAAGGCGGTGCGCAACTTCTATGCGGAGGACGACGGCGCATATTGCGAGGGTCCTACATACTGGGAGTACGCTACAAACTTCCTTGAGTTTCTCTATTGCTCTCTCATGACCGCCACCGGCACCGATTACGGACTTACCGACTGGGTCGGACTTGCAAAATCCCCGTACTTCATTCTTTCGGTCTGCTCCCCGGATTTCACCGGCTTTAATTTCGGAGACGCGCCGGAAATCCGCATGATAGCAAGGTGCATGAGCTGGTTCGGCACCCGCTTCGGCGACACCGGACTTACGAACCTGCGCGTCAGGGATATAATGAACGGAAGGGGCTTCTCGGTACACGACCTCTTCTTCAAACTTGACCTGCCGGACGCCCCGCTCGACCGCCTCCCGATAGCCTACGTTGGAAAAGGGCATGAGCACGCCTCCATGAGAACCGACAGAACGCCGGATGCGTTCTTCTCGGCTATCCACTATGGCTACAACAACGCCTATCACGGGCACCTCGATATGGGTACCTTTATTGTAAATATAGGAAACAAGCGCTTCTTCAGCGACCTCGGACCGGATAACTACAACCTTATTCCGTACCGCGGAACCTATCGCTACCGCGCAGAGGGGCATAATACGATAGTGTTCAATCCCTCGCCGGAGGAGGATCAGGTGAGAGAGGGGCGCGCGTACGTTGACCGTTGCAATGCCGACGGCGACAGCTTCGTAATTTCGGATATCTCCGGCGCGTTCAGGGGACAGAAGGTCTCCCGCGGTATGAGAATGTACCGCGACATTCCCGCCGTCGTTGTCCGCGACGAGATAGAGTGCCTGCCTACCGACCTCTGCGACTGGCACGCCCACACGAGCGCGAAGATAGACCTCTCGGACGACCGCCGCACCGCGACCCTCGATATAGACGGGACGAAACTCCGCGTCCGTATCATGAGCCCGGACGGGAAGTTTGAGATCCGCCCGGCAGAGCCGGATGAGACCTCGCCGAAGGTGCAGGGCGCCCGCAATCAGCAGGGCGGCTTTGACGAGCAGGCGACGAACCCGAGATATAAGAAGCTGACAATACGCCTCACGGGTAAGAGCGCCTATACAATATCGGTCGCCATGTCTCCGGTAGCCCCGGACGGCACCGACGGTCTCAATAAGGTTAAGGATCTCCCGCTCGCCGATTGGCAGTGACCTGCTGAAACGAAATAAAGTATAATGCAGAAAATTCCGCGCTCCGGCGCGGAATTTTCATATTTCAGGGCATTTTATTGATGTTAAGTTCAATTACAATAAACAGGTGTTAAAGACCGTCAGATTGCACAAAACCTCGGCTAAAATAGGACTGCTTCCCATATTAGCCGAGATTTTGCACTGTATTCAGATTTTCGCACTGCTGACAGCACGGCTTATCGCAAAGAAAAAGAAGCGTATTTTCTGTCACACATACCTAAGAACAAGAATATTCATTTTCCCCTTTTTGGTATCCGAGACATGCCCGCGGTAGATAAATCTGCCGTGACCGCGGACGCTGACGGTCTCGCCGGGCTTCGGCGAATAGGAGGGGGAGGTGACGGTGGCACCGTCACAGAAGACGAGCGAGCGGACAAAGAGATTTTTTGCCTCCTCGCGCGAGAGGTCGTAGAGCTTTGCTATGACTCCGTCGAGCCTCTCACTCTCCGCCTTTACTATCGTCTCCTCCGTCCGGAAGATCACCTCCTCCGGTACGCTCCCGGCGCGGGACACGGTGACATCGGTATGCCTGACCCGGGTCAGCGACTCGCAGACAAAATCTGCGAGGTCCTCTTTTACAAATATGTAAGCGCCGAGCCCCGCGCGCGGAATGTCGCCGAGGGTCTCCCGCTTTATTCCGAGGTTCATAAGTGCGCCGAGATAGTCCCTGTGCGTCAGCTCCTCCGCATACTTTTCCGACCTCGGACGGACAGACAGTGCGACTATCGGGTAGTCGACAGTATAGCCGAGCTCCTCCGGGTCGCCGAACCGCGCCATAACCCGCTCACACCCCCGGGCGCCGCCAAAGGTCTCATAGTGAACATGC
>CALDMI010000187.1 GCA_937914815.1 uncultured Clostridia bacterium | reverse complement strand
AATAATCGTCGGCGGCGCGGTTGCCTTCGTAATCATCAAGAAGAAAAAGGCATAAGCGAATAGCGCAATGACAAACTAAAACACTAAGGCGGCGGAGAAATCCGCCGCCTTTTTGCGCGCTTTTATTTTCGGAAAATATAAGGTTATAGCCGAAAAAGACTTGATTTTTTTCGCTCAAACTCGTATAATAGAATAGAAAAGTGGCGGAAACGGCAAAAATCTAACCTAAAATGGAGTTAAGCTATGGAAATCAAGCGTGATTTGTATCTTAAAAAGCTGATAGAAAGAAGACAGAACGGACTTATAAAGGTGATAACCGGTATACGCCGCTGCGGGAAATCCTATCTTCTGAATACGATTTTTTATAATTATCTGAAGGAGTCGGGCGTTGACGAGAACCATATTATAAAATTTGCCTTTGACTCGGTTTCGGATCTGAATAAAATAGGCGAGAATATCATCCTTCTTGAAAAGAAGAAGCGGAAGGTCAACCCGAATAAATTCATGGCATACATTCAGGGCAAGATGACGGATAGCGAAACCTATTATCTGTTGCTTGACGAGGTGCAGCTCCTTGATTGCTTTGAGTCGGTGCTGAACAGCTATCTGCACATGGATAATGCCGATGTGTATGTGACCGGGAGCAATGCAAAATTTTTGTCAAAGGATATTATAACCGAGTTTGCCGGGCGCGGGGACGAGGTCCATATGCAGCCGCTCAGCTTCTCGGAATTTATGTCGGTTTATAAGGGCGAAAAATATGAGGGACTTACGGAATATATGCTTTACGGCGGTATTCCGATGGTAGTGCTGAGGGACGGGGACGAAGACAAGGCATTGATGCTGAAGCGGCTTTTTGACGAGATCTATATAAAGGATATAGAGATACGCCACAGGGTCAGGAATAAGGCGGATCTCGAGGATTTATTGAATATTCTGTCCTCTTCTATCGGTTCGCTTACAAATCCCGAGAAGCTTAAAAATACCTTTCACACCGTCAGAAAGTCAAATATAAGTTCGGCAACTGTGAAAAAATATCTTGAGTATTTCTCCGATTGCTTTCTGGTTGAGGCTGCCGCGAGGTATGATATAAAAGGAAAGGCGTATATT
>CALDMI010000186.1 GCA_937914815.1 uncultured Clostridia bacterium | reverse complement strand
GGAGGGGAAACCCCGCCGTGAGGAGCTTACGGCTGCACAGAAGAGGTTCCTCTCAAAGCTTGACTCCGACGGAATAGACTACACTGTAAAGTATTCCTATACCACCCTGATAAGCGGAGTCGCGCTCCGCGTCTCGGGCTCTGACTGCCGGAAGATATCGAAAATGGACGATGTCGGCGGGGTCTACTTCGCCGAGAGCTACGCCGTGCCGAAGGTCGCGGTGTCCAACAACGCGAATGTCTACTCGACGGGTATTTACAACACCACCGGAATATCCTACAGCGGAGAGGGAATGGTTGTCGCCATTCTCGATACGGGTCTTGATTACACGCATGAGGCGTTTTCGACCATGCCGACCTCCGACGATGTATGGACAAAGGACTACATAAGCTCGGTTGTCGCGTCCGGCAAGCTCAATGCAAGCGCGTCGGCAGACGACCTCTACTACAACAAGAAGATACCGTTTGCATATGACTATGCTGACAACGACCCGGATGTCTTCCCGCAGTACAGCTCGCACGGAACGCATGTCGCGGGCATTGTCGCGGGCAAGAGCAGCTATGTCGTGAACCGCGAGAACGGCAAGGATGAGACCTTTACAGGCGTCGCGCCGGAGGCGCAGCTTGTGATAGGTAAGGTCTTTACCGACGACCTCGATAGCGAGGGGCTCGGCGGTGCGAACTCCATTGACATTCTCGCCGCGATAAGCGACTGTGTAGAGCTCGGCGTCGATGTCATAAACATGTCCCTCGGCTCCTCCGCCGGATTTTCTGACGCGAAGAGCGACACCTTCACAAATTCGGTCTACAACCGCGTGCGTGAGGCGGGGATAAGTCTTGTCGTCGCGGCGAGCAACGATTACAGCTCCGGCTTCGGCGGCGGGAACGGAACAAACCTTGCAAGTAACCCCGACAGCGGAACGGTCGGCGCCCCCTCGACATATGATGCGGCGCTCTCCGTCGCGTCGATAAACGGTCAGATGTCCTCGTATGTGTTCGCAAACGGTGACCCCGACCAGATAGCCTTTATAACCGAGTCCTCCGACGGAAACGGGAACCGCAACAACTTTGTCGAGCAGCTCTATAAGCTGACCGGAAAGAAGAGCGGCGAGGCTATGAACTTCAAGTATGTCGTCGTCCCCGGCGTCGGCAGACAGAGTAACTATACAAATACCGTCCGGCGCGAGCTCGCCGACAAGGAGGGCTACGACGGTACGATAGCGCTGGTACAGCGCGGTGACATAAGCTTTGCGGATAAGATACAGTTTGCAAAGGACAACGGAGCCGATGCGTGTATCATTTACAATAACCTCTCAGGTACGATTTCAATGTCGCTCGGCGACCTTGAGGACCCGATACCGACCTGCTCCATACAGATGGACGCGGGAAAGATACTTGTCTCGAACGCAAAGAGGAGCGTCGGCACCGTGACGGTGAACTCTTCTCTCAAGGCGGGACCTTTCATGTCCGACTTCTCCTCATGGGGACCGACACCCGACCTCCGCCTGCGCCCCGAGATAAC
>CALDMI010000185.1 GCA_937914815.1 uncultured Clostridia bacterium | reverse complement strand
GAAGTGGAGCTACTCAAATCCCTTTACCTATGACGGAACCGAGCATACGGTAACTCTTGAAAATCTTCCGGAGCTTGTCACCATGGCAATCACCGGAAACAAGGGAACCAATGCCGGCAACTATACCGCAAAGGTAACCCTTACCTATGACACCGAAAACTACGAGCTTGTAAACGACAATGTCGACAGAGAGCTTGTGTGGGTCATAAACAAGGCGCAGATTGATATGTCAGCTGTGGCGTGGGATTACGAGAATTCTTTCATCTACAGCGGAAATGCGTATACCGTCAAGCTTATAAATCTCCCCGCAGGCGTGACTGCCACATACACGGGCAACACGGCGACAAATGCCGGAAGCTATACCGCAGATGTGACCTTCACCTACGACGCCGACAATTACGAGCTTGTGAACAACAGTGTCTCAAAACTGTCGTGGACGGTAAACAAGGCGACGCTTGATGTGTCGGATGTGGTGTGGAATTACACCACCCCCCTCACATACACCGGAAATGTACATACCGTTGAGCTTATTAACCTTCCCGACGGTGTGACCGTTACCTATCAGGGTAACACGGCGACCGACGCGGGACCCTACAGCGCAACGGCAGTACTTGCGTACGACTCGCAGAATTACACCCTCTCAGACGATATTCAGACTACTCTGACATGGACGATAGCAAAGGCGAAGATCGACCTCTCCGGCGTTACATGGAACTACACCGATCCGTTTAACTATGACGGAAAAGTCCATACCGTAACACTTGAGAATATCCCGGACGGCTACGGTCTTGTGGCAGAGTACACCGGCAACAGCGCGACCGACTCCGGCGACTATACCGCGAGCGTGACCTTTACCGGATACGACACAAAGAACTATGAGCTTGAGAATGTCCCCGAGGATCTCAGCTGGAGCATAGAGGGCAAGCCCGCATATGATATGAGCGGCGCGAAGTTCGAGGACCTCATCATTGCGTATGACGGACTTCCGCATTATCTGAAGATAACCGGAACTCTTCCGGACGGCGTCACCGTAGAGATAATAGGCGAGGCGGGAATGCTTCCCGGCAGCTATGTATTCACGGCGAAGTTCACCGGAGATGATGACCACGCTCCTATCCCGGACATGACGGCGACCCTGACGATACTCCCGTTCGGAACGAAGAAGGAGTTCAGAAACGAGCTTGTCACCGTTATATCCGGCAGCGATATCAACGAAAACTTCACTCTTGATACAGTCGATAAGACCTCTGATTATTCAAATACCGACCTCTCGGGAATAAAGTTCCCGGACGGATATACCGGTCGCGTCTCGGCGGCGTATGATATTTACTTCTCCTTCGGAGGAGTGACACAGACGCTTCCGAACGGCAATTACAGCGTCCGTCTCCTTATCCCCGCAAACCTCCGCGACAAGAATCTCAAGGTTGTTCATATAGCCGATGACGGAAATGTCACGGACATGGACGCGACCCGCGACGGAAATTACATGGTATTTGAGACTCCGCACTTCTCGATATATGCGATAGTCGAGGTGACGGAGGTGGCGCCCGAGACAGCCGGATTCCCGTGGTGGATAATCCCGCTTATCATCGTTGCGGTGCTTCTCATAGTCGCGATAATACTTCTTGTTATAAAACACAACAATAAGCCCGAGCCCGAGGAGCCGAAGGAGGAGCAGCCGGAGAACGAGCCGGAGCCCGAACCCGAGACAACTCCGGAGGTAGAGGAAATAACCGAGCCCGAGGCAGAGCCCGAAGTTGAACCCGAGCCCGAGGCAGAGCCCGAAGTTGAACCCGAGCCCGAAGTTGAACCCGAACCTGTGGTTGAACCCGAACCTGTGGTTGAACCCGAACCTGTGGTTGAACCCGAACCCGAGGTAGAACCCGAACCCGAGGCAGAGCCCGAGGTTGAGGAAACTCCCGCACCCGCAGAGGAGCCCGAGCAGTTCGCTGTTATCACTCCCGTAACGGAGGAAGAGGAGCCCGAGACCGAGGAGGCAGAGCCCCCTGTAACCGAGGAAGAGGAACAGGATGTTGTCGTCGCTTACATAGACGGTAAGGCAATGCGCATCCGCTACAATTACAGCTTCCGTGCAAAGCTCATTCAGTCGAGCGCGGAGACACAGAGCTGGTTCGGCGAGATCTGCGACCTCATTGACAGCTACAAGAATGTCAAGAGACGCGAGAGCTGGAAGCATGTACGCGTCAATACCGGAAGAGAGGCACTTTCGTATCTGTTCTTCCGCGGAAAGAGACTCTGCATGACCTTTGCTCTTGACCCGAACGAATTTGCGGAGACAAAGTACCGCGGCGAGGATCTGTCCGGAATAAAGAAGTATGCCGCGACGCCCATGATGCTCCGTCTTACCTCTCAGAGAAAGGCGAAGTACGCAAAGGAGCTTCTTGTCCTCATGCTTGAGCGCAAGGGCGCAGTAGCAAATGCCGAGCCGACGGTATCCGAGGTGTTCAGCCTGCCGTATGAGACGAGAGAGGAGCTTATAGCCCGCGACCTCGTGAGAGTGAGCGGAACCGAGCCCTTCAATCCCGCCGATACGTTCGGTGAGCAGCAGGTCACCGAGGAACCCGTAGTACAGGTTGAGGAGCCCGTAGTCGAGGAGGCGCCCGCAGAGGTTGAAGAACCTGTGGCAGAGGCGACCGAGCCTAAGGGCAAATCGAAGATAATTGTCGGAGAGGATGCGCCGGGCGCGTTTGTGGACGCTGACCACAGACTTATAAACGGCGAGATAGTCCCCGTCAGATACCGTAGCTCCTTCATGTCGAGGCTCATTCAGGGCGACAGCTCGCTTCAGGATTACTACACCGTAATCAAGAACACGCTGCTCTCCTATAAGGGTATCAAGGCGAGAATGAGCTGGAACATCGAGTCCTTCAATAAGTCGCGCGACCCGATAGCGAGAATAAATGCAAAGGGTAAGGCACTCATGCTTTATCTTGCGCTCGACCCTAAGGATTACAATGTCAATAAGTATCACTTCACCGATGTTTCCGGAAAGCCGAAGTTTGATGTAACTCCTATGATGATCAAGGTGCGCTCCAACCGCTCGTTGAAGTACGCGCTTGAACTCATAGAGGAACTTATGCGTAAGCTTGAGCTCCCGCTCGGCAAACCCGCAAATGTCGATTACCACATGCCGTACGAGACGAATGAACAGCTCGTCGCAAAGAAGCTTGTGAAGCTCATACTTCCCGC
>CALDMI010000184.1 GCA_937914815.1 uncultured Clostridia bacterium | reverse complement strand
CCCGACACCCCATGCGACCGTTGTTATAAGTCCGTTTGTGGTCATATACGGTGTATTCCCGGTGTTCATAAGAAGAAATCCGCCGGTACCGTATGTGTTTTTCAGTTCCCCCTCGTCAAAGCAACGTTGTCCGAACAGGGCAGATTGCTGATCTCCGGCAACTCCGCCTATGGGCAATGAATACCCGGTAAGCACACTATCGGTGTAGCCGAAAATATGCGATGACGGCATGACATCCGGGAGCATGGAGCGGGGAACACCGAAAATTTTCAGCAGTTCATCATCCCAGTCAAGGGTTCTTATATTAAAAAGCATTGTGCGGGAAGCGTTGGAAAAATCCGTTGCGTGCACATGTCCGCCGGTGAGGTTCCATATGAGCCATGAGTCGACGGTTCCGAAGCATAGTTTTCCTGCCTCTGCATCCTCCCGTGCACTATCAACATTATCGAGTATCCACTTGATTTTTGATGCTGAAAAGTACGGGTCGAGAATAAGACCCGTCCGTGTTTTTATAAATTGCTCAAGCCCACGGCGTTCAAGCTCCTCACAGAGACCGGCAGTGCGTCTGCACTGCCATACTATTGCATTGTACACCGGTTTTCCGGTGCGCCTGTCCCATACCACCGTGGTTTCACGCTGATTGGTGATGCCTATTCCGGATATTTCTTCCGGAGATATACCGGAGGTGTGTATGGCTTCTTTCATTACATAAAGCTGGGTGTTAAGAATTTCCTCCGGGTCGTGCTCGACCCACCCGGCTCTCGGAAATATCTGCGTAAATTCGCGTTGCGACTTCGCAATTATCCTGCCCTGTGTGTCAAATATCACACAGCGCGATGATGTTGTCCCTTGGTCCAGCGACAGAATATACTTCTTCATTATTTCCCCCGTATATGCGTACTTCGGATTTTTGTATGTATAAATCCTGCAATCTTGCGGCTATACAAATCTCGGGCTGTATCGCGTGACACAGCCCGAAAAAATCACTTTATTTCGACGGTAACGCGCTTGCCGCATGTATTTGCGACGGCTTTCATTACCTGTCTTATCGCTTTCGCAATTCTTCCGTGACGACCTATAACCATGCCGGTGTCATCCTCATCAACGGACAGCACAAGCTCTATGTCGTCTCCGTCAACCGTTTCTTCGACGGTAACGGCGTCTGGATTATCCACAATTGCGCGGGCGATGTCCTCTAAAACACGCTTAAGATCCATATTAACACCGTTCCTCGCGGAACATCCTTCCGAAATTTGATTACTTGATTATGTCGCTCTTCTTAAGGAGAACTCTTACGGTATCGGTGGGCTGTGCTCCGTTAGCGAGCCACTTCTGCGCCTTATCCGCATCGATCTTTATGTCTGCGGGATCGGTGAGGGGATTGTAATATCCTATCTCCTCGATGAACTTTCCGTTTCTCGGCGCCTTCTCATCGGCGACGATTACGCGGTAGAAGGGAACCTTCTTGGTTCCTATTCTCTTAAGTCTGATTTTTACTGCCATTTTTGATTTCCTCCGAAATTTTGTGTTGTTTTATATTTTGTTGATTGCAACCTGTGTCAGAAGGGAAGCTTCATTCCGCCGAAGCGGCGCTTACCCATACCGGAAAACTGCTTCATGAGTTTTTTCATTTGTTCAAACTGGCGGAGAAGCCGGTTTACATCCTCCACCGTGGTCCCGGAGCCCTGCGCTATTCTTCTGCGGCGGGAGCCGTTTATTATCTCCGGGCGGAATCTCTCGCTCTTTGTCATAGAGAGAATTATCGCCTCGATCTTCTTCATCTGATTTTCGTCTATTTCAGCGTTCTTGAGTGCGCCGGTGTTCGCCCCGGGGAGCATTGCCATGAGCTGGTTGATATTTCCCATCTTCTTGAGCTGACGCATCTGTACAAGGAAGTCCTCGAGCGTGAAGGTCTGTTCTCTGATCTTCTTTTCGATTTCCTTCGCGTTTTTTTCGTCGTATGCCGCCTCTGCTTTCTCGATAAGAGAGAGGACATCGCCCATGCCGAGTATTCTGGACGCCATTCTGTCTGGGTGGAATACCTCAAGGGCATCCATTTTCTCACCGGTGCCTATAAACTTTATCGGTTTTCCGGTGATATACTTTACGGAGAGCGCGGCGCCACCGCGCGTGTCACCGTCGAGCTTTGTGAGTATCACTCCTGTAATATCGAGCTTGTCATTGAATGTCTTGGCGACATTCACCGCATCCTGCCCGAGCATGGCATCGATTGTAAGAAGAATTTCCGTCGGACTTACGGCGTTCTTGATTCTTACGAGCTCTTCCATGAGTTCTTCATCAATATGGAGCCGTCCGGCAGTATCAATAATAACAAAGTCACACCCGTTTTTGCGGGCATGCTCAACACCCGCCTTTGCAATCTCGACGGGGGAGATCTTCGCGCCCATTGAAAAAACGGGGACTCCGACAGACTCGCCGACGATCTTCAGCTGGTCTATTGCTGCGGGACGGTAGACATCGCAGGCGACGAGCAGGGGAGTTTTCCCTTTGGATTTATACATTGCCGCGAGCTTTCCGGCATGAGTGGTTTTACCCGCACCCTGAAGTCCTACCATCATTACGATTGTAGGTGGCTTCGGACTGATGACGAGCTTCTGAGACTCGCCGCCCATGAGCTTCACGAGTTCTTCATTTACGATCTTTATTATCTGTTGTGCGGGAACAAGGCTCTCGAGAACCTCGGTTCCTACTGCGCGCTCGGTTACCGTTTTTATGAAATCCTTGACTACCTTGAAGTTGACATCCGCTTCGAGAAGTGCGAGCTTGACCTCGCGCATTCCGTCGCGCACATCGGCTTCGGTGAGCTTTCCTTTGTTCCTGAATTTTTTGAAAGCATTTGCAAGCTTTTCGGTAAGCCCCTGGAACATAAATCAAACTCCTTTCCCGAGAATTACGGCTACCGCGTCACGGATAGCCGATATACAGCTGTCTGCTTCTTTAACATTAAGAGAGGAGAGCACATCTGCCGCGTGGGAGAGTTTTTCCGCGCAAGCCGTCAGTTCTGTATGCCGCTCTGCCATATGGAGCGCCGACTCATACCGTGTAAGCTCATCCTCGCCTTTTTTTACAATGTGACGGACCCCCTGGCGCGATATACCGTCATCTGCGGCAATCTCGGCGAGCGAGAGATCATCATTGTAGTATGCGGTCATTATCTCCCTCGTGTGCTCATCCAACAGTTCGCCATAGAAG
>CALDMI010000183.1 GCA_937914815.1 uncultured Clostridia bacterium | reverse complement strand
TTCAGGCTGCCATCTCATATACCACGTCTCCTTTCCATACGAACGAGGGCTTCGCACAGTATGCAAAGCAGCTCGAGAGCATGGGCGCACACTCCATCTGCATAAAGGACATGTCCGGACTTCTCAAGCCCTATGACGCATATCAGCTTGTCAAGACTATAAAGAACAGCGTCAAGGTTCCCGTTCATATTCACACACACTACACTGCCGGACTTGCCTCAATGACTCTTCTCAAGGCAATAGAGGCAGGAGTTGACGGTGTCGACACAGCGATATCCCCATTTGCAATGGGTACTTCACAGGCACCGACAGAGTCTCTCGTCGCTACGCTGCAGGGCACGCCGTATGACACAGGGCTCTCGCTCGAGAAGCTCGACACCATATCCAAGTATTTCACCGGTATCCGTGAAAAGTATATCGCGAGCGGACTTATCGACCCGAAGGTTCTGAAGGTCGATGTAAATGCCCTTCGCTATCAGGTTCCTGGCGGAATGCTCTCAAACCTTATATCTCAGCTCAAGCTCGCCGGAAAGTCGGATAAGCTCGGCGCCGTGCTCGAGGAGGTCGCCCATGTCCGCGAGGACGCTGGTTATCCCCCGCTTGTCACCCCGTCTTCCCAGATAGTCGGTACACAGGCAGTCAATAATGTTCTCTTTGCCGACGAGGGCAGATATTCCAGAGTCACAAAGGAATTCCGCGGTCTTGTTCGCGGAGAATACGGCAAGTGCCCTGCCCCGATTTCTGATGAATTCCGCAAGAAGATAATAGGCGATGCGCCTATTATAGATTATCGCCCGGCGGATAAGATTGCCCCCGAGATTGACACTCTCAAGGAACGTGTTGCTCCGTACCGCGAGCAGGATGAAGATCTTCTCTCCCTTGCTCTCTTTGAGCAGGTTGCTATTAAATTTTTCGAGTGGAGAAAACAGCACAACTACGGACTCGACGCAAATGCCGACCCGCAGAACGGTGTTCATCCGATCTGACCTCTGCTTAGTAAAAATTCACTTCAATAAATATCGGAACGGGTCGGCGTCAGATGGATGCAATGCTTCGTAATCCGAGCGTAATGCGCACCCCCACGCCGCTCGGGCAAGCTATGCCATATGACGCGCCCGTTTTGATTTTTATCGTCAAAGAATACGGAGGTGTATATGAGTATTTTTCAGAATGTAAAAAAGAATTTCGGCTTCGGCTGCATGCGTCTTCCTATGAAAGACGGCAATGTAGACACTGCCGAGTTTTCGGAAATGATCGACGAATACATTGCCGCGGGCTTCAATTATTTTGATACGGCACACGGTTACCTCTCCGGAATGAGTGAAAAGGCGCTCCGTACCTGCCTTGTTGACCGATATCCGCGCGACAGTTATATACTGACCGACAAGCTGTCATCGCAGTACTTCAACAAAGCGAATGATATACGCCCATTCTTTGAGGAGCAGCTCCGCATACTCGGTGTAGACTATTTCGATTTCTATCTCATGCATGCACAGGGGCGAGGAAACTACGAAAAGTACAAATCCTGCCACGCGTACGAACAGGCTTTTGAACTGAAAAGCGAGGGAAAAATACGCCATGTCGGAATTTCATTTCACGATACGGCGGATCTGCTCGATACCATTCTTTCAGAATACCCTGACATAGAGGTTGTTCAATTGCAGGTTAACTACATTGATTATAACGATGCCGCCGTGCAGTCGGAAAAATGCCTCGAGGTCTGCAAGAAGCACGAAAAACCGGTAATTGTTATGGAGCCCGTCAAAGGCGGAAATCTCGTCAACCTCCCTGCCGACGCCGATGCGGTGCTGAGGGCACTCGGAGGCGGTTCAAATGCCAGCTATGCGATAAGGTTTGCCGCCGGATGTGACGGGGTGTTTATGGTTCTCTCCGGAATGAGCAATATCTCGCAGATGAGGGACAACCTTTCATACATGAAGGACTTCGTCCCGCTTAACGATACCGAGTGCGAAGCTGTGGCAAGAGTTACCGAAATATTCGCATCGATGAGACTTATTCCCTGCACCTCCTGCCGGTATTGCACAGAAGGGTGCCCGAAGAAAATCTCCATTCCGGATCTGTTTTCCTGCATGAATACAAAGCACATATATAAAGACTGGAACGCGGACTATTATTACAGCGTACATACAAAGAACGCCGGAAAGGCATCTGATTGTATCAAATGTGGAAAATGCGAAAGAATTTGCCCGCAACATCTGAAAATCCGTGATTTGCTTGTAAAAGTTGCGGCAGAATTTGAAAAAGTCGAAGCTTAATTATTCAAAATAAAAAGGAGGCTATGATATATGCTTGATATGATCCTCAGGCGCAAAAATGCAACGCGCCGTGCAGAAATAACGGCAAAAACGCTCACATCGTTCTTTGATATCGTTCTTGCCGTTGTGCTTCCGCAGTTAACACACCTGATAGCCGGTGCAGGAGGCGGCGTTACATGGCTCCCCATGTATTTACCCGTTCTGCTCGGCGGTTGTCTTCTCGGCGCCAGATACGCTGTATTCTGCGGTGCGCTTGCCCCGCTTGCGAGCTATGTAACAACTCTCGCAATAACCGGTACGGCAATGCCTGCGGTCGGAAGGCTCCCCTTTATGATTGCGGAACTCACAATATTTGCTGTTGTCGGCGGGCTCTTTTCCGCAAAGATCGCGGAAAACACACTCTGGTCTGTTCCTGCCGTGATAACGGCGCAGATTGCCGGGCGCGGGGTCTTTCTTCTGCTTGTTGCCGCATTTAATGCTCTCGGAGCAACACCGCTTACATTCTCGACCGTGTGGGCGCAGGTAATTTCCGGAGTGCCGGGACTTATATTACAGATACTTACAGTTCCGTTTGTCGTTCTTGTTCTCAAACGGATTTTCAAGGAGGACTGAAAAAATGACTGACAGTGTACGCGCAATGTGCTTTCTCCCCGGTCACAAAATGACACTTGCATATGACAACAAGGTCAAGACATTCGACGGCAGAGGATTATCAAACATTCTGCCGTTTATCGAAAAGAAAAAAGACATCACCGGATATTCCGTCGGCGATGCGGTAGTAGGCAAGGCGGCGGCGCTCCTGTTTGTGAAAGCGAACATATACAGCGTCTACGCAAAGGTGATATCAAGACCCGCTATTCAGGTATTCAGGAAATACGGTATTCCGACAAGATATACAATCCTTGTTGACAATATAAAAGACGAGAGCGGAACGGGAATATGCCCGCTCGAGGTAGCTCTTGCCGACTGTCTCGACTATGAAGAGGGCTATAAGATAATCAAGGAAACACTCGCAAAGCTCCGTGCCGAGGCGGAAAAGAAAAACGAAACCGTAGCAGAAGATAAAAAATAAAGCGTAATTCTTTATTGGCTGTAAATCACTAACGCTCGCCAAAATTCGGTGTCCGAAAATCATTGCAAGCGAGTTTTCCCCACTTGTATGGATAAAAGCAAAAAGCTGTCCCGTATGCCTGAGCACGCGGAACAGCTTTTATTATTTTTTAACTACTATGTCTGTCAGTTATCCGAGCCGTTGTCGGAGTCACCATGAGTGTCATCACCGGGAGTGTTATTTTTGGAGCGCATTTCCTCTTCAACCTCGCGGCGCATTCTCTCCTCCTCGGATCTTGCGATAGCGCGGAGCTCTTCATCGCTCTTTTCTTTATTCTCCGTCGCGGCTTTGTTCTCTTCCACTGAGCGCTGCTTTTTATCTGCAGCTATCTGCTCGATCTCCTCTATGGTCGGATTCTCCATGCTCATACATGCGGCAAACTGATCCTCATCCATAGATTCATTCTTAAGAAGGAACTGTGCAACAAAATGAAGCTTATCGACGTGCTCTGTAAGATATTTCTTACATACTGCATGCGCCTTGCCGATTATTGCGCGTATTTCATCGTCGATTTCAGCGGCGGTCTTTTCCGAATAGTTTTTACCTGATGAGAAATCGCGACCGAGGAACACCTCGTCGTCCGTATGCTCTGAGCCGTAGAGTACCGCACCGAGCTTGTCGCTCATTCCGTATCTTGTAACCATATTGCGGGCTATTCCGGTAGCATGCTGTATATCGCTGGATGCACCGGTCGATATATCGTCAAGTATTATCTCCTCCGCGACTC
>CALDMI010000182.1 GCA_937914815.1 uncultured Clostridia bacterium | reverse complement strand
GGCTCACGCAGGCGGCAAAAAAACTTAAAAGCGGTAATATCAAGGTTATTGACGCGGCGTTTGACGCAGGATTTTCCAATGTGGATACCTTTACACGGGCATTTTACAGAGAATTCGGGCTGAACCCAAGCGACTATATGAAAAATCCCGTTCCTGTCACCTTCTTTATTCCTTACGGTGCAAAATATCGAGAATTAAAAAAGGAGGACATCGACGTGTCAAACATTCAACCTATTTTCATTCAGGTTATCCGTAAGCCGGAACGCCTATGCATTATCAAACGTGGCAAGCAGGCGACAGACTATTTCCCGTACTGCGAAGAAGTCAGTTGTGACGTTTGGGGTATTCTTATGAGTATGAAGTCGCTCTGTGGAGAACCGGTTTCCATGTGGTTACCCGAAAAATACAAAAAGCCGAATACATCCACCTATGTGCAGGGTGTTGAGGTCGAAACTGACTACACGGGAATCATTCCGGAAGGATTTGAAACCATTCATCTGCCCGAAGCAGAATATCTGATGTTTCAGGGACCGTCTTTCCGCGAAGAGGATTATTGCGAAGCAATCCGCACCGTACAAACGGCAATGGATAGTTACGATCCGTCCGTCATTGGCTACCGCTGGGACGATGAAAATCCGCGCATTCAATTAGAACCTCGCGGACAGCGCGGATACATTGAGCTGAGAGCCGTGCGGAGAATTCAGAAATGAGTGAAGCGATTTTTGTCGAAGGATTAACAAAAACATAGGAGAAGGGGTTAAATCGGGTGTATTTTGATGAGATAGCGGTGTAGCTATTTCGTACTGTAAAGCCATGAAAAAGCGTCCTTAGGGGCGCTTTTTTCAACGAAATAAATCCCTCGCGGGATTTGTGAAATGCGCTGCGCGCGTGAAATATGCCTACGAGATATTGCACTTTGCTTGACAATTCACTGCGTCTGCGTTTTTGTAAAAGCAGGTTTTCTGTTTTAAAATGCAAACTTTCCGGCTTTTGTAATATTCATTCTCCTTTTTGTAATTGACAGGATGGCGGGAAGATGGTACAATGAATTGACAAAGGCGGGATTATCGTTGCCAGCTGTACCAAACCAAGGGGGAACATTGAAGTGTCGGCAAGCTATACTTTTTATACAACAAACGAAATCAAGCCGCGGGGCTGGCTCCGCAGGCAGCTCGAGATACAGGCAAAGGGACTTTGCGGAAATCTTGACCGTGTGTGGCGGGATGTCCGCGACAGCGCGTGGATCGGCGGGGACAGCGAGGGCTGGGAACGCGTTCCGTACTGGCTGGACGGCGCGGTTCCGCTTGCATTTTTACTGGAGGATGCGGATCTCATTGCCCGTACCCGCCGTTATATCGACTGTATTCTTGCACGGCAGGAGCCGGACGGCTGGATCTGCCCGGTTCCACCGGAGAAGCGGGAAGAATATGATACATGGGCTGTTCTGCTGATTTCCAAGGTGCTGATGCGGTATTACGAATGTTCATGTGATGAGCGGATTCCGGATGCGCTCTACCGCCTGATGAAGAACTACTACACACTATTATCCTCCGGCAGGTTGACTCTGCACGACTGGGGAAAACACCGCTGGTATGAGGGCTTTCCTGCACTGAATTTCCTGTGGTCAAGGCACCGGGAGGATTGGATCCGCGAGCTTGCCGGGCTGCTTGCGCGGGATGGAATGGATTACCGCACTGTGGAGTATCTTTGGGAGCGTCCGCTGGATAAGTGGACGATGAACACCCACATTGTCAACCTGTGTCAGATGCTCAAATCCGAGGTCCTGTCCTGTGATCTGCTCGGTCGAGAATTTCAGGGACTTGCAGAGCGCTATGTTGAAAAGCTTGAGAAATTCAACGGCACGGCGGTGGGTACCTTTACAGGGGACGAATGTCTTTCCGGTATCAGCCCTACACAGGGAACCGAGCTCTGCGCGGTGGTGGAGCTGATGGATTCCATGGAGCAGCTTTACGCCTACACCGGAAAGCCGGAGTGGGCAGAACGACTTGAGGTTGTAGCCTTCAATGCGCTTCCCGCAACGCTGACAGAGGATATGTGGGCGCACCAGTATGTGCAGATGGTCAATCAGATTGACTGTACACCATTCCCGTGGCGTTCGCACTTCCGTACCACAAACAGTGAGGCGCACCGCTTCGGTCTGGAACCGAATTTCGGTTGCTGTACCTCCAATTTCGGACAGGGGTTCCCCAAGCTGACACTTTCCGCATGGATGGCAGCAGGAGACGGCGCACTGTCAGCCGTTGCACTTCCGTCAGAGTTGAAAACCGAATGGAGGGGCGTGCCGATCACTATTACCCTTGAAACCGATTACCCGTTCCGCAATGCTATGCGATACCGCGTAGCGGCGGGCGAAAAGACCGATTTCGTGCTGTCGGTGCGTATTCCGTCTTTTGCAAAGAATCTGACGGTGAACGGCAAGCCGAAGGCAAAACGGGGACTGCTGAAATTCTCCGGTTTCCGGGCGGGGGAGACGGTGGTGAATATCTCCTTTGAAGCAGAGCCGCATCTGACGGCAAGACCGCACGCCATGTCAGCTCTGCGCTATGGTTCGCTGGTGTTTGCGCTGCCCGTTCGTGCCGATGTCAAGCGGGTGGAATACGAGCGCGATGGCGTGGTGCGGAAATATCCATACTGCGATTACGACTACAAGGGGGTATCTGACTGGAATGTTGCGTTCGCGGGGAAGGCTTTTCATGTGGTGGAGCACCCTGTCGGAGAGGTTCCGTTCTCGGAAAGCAACCCGCCGCTGACGGTAGAAGCTCCGCTGTGTCATGTTGCATGGGAGTATGAAGAGGGGTTGGAGACGGTTCCCGCAAGAGTTCCCGTGAGCCGCAGACAGAGCGATGCGGTCGAAATCCGCACGATGATACCGTATGGCTGTACCATGCTCCGTATGACCGAGATGCCGTGCGTGAGAAAGAAATGATAAACATAAAAATTTCATAGCAAAAATTCTTTCAAATATGGCTTGTAATCCCGCCTGTAATACGGTATAATTCTAATGGACAAAAATCCTAAATTCAAGAAAAATGTCAAATTGGAGGATGCCGCCGTGAGAATTGAACGCACAAAATATTTGCAGGAGTTGATAGACCGGAAGCACAACGGGCTGGTGAAGGTGATTACCGGCATCTGCCGCTGCGGGAAATCCTATTTGCTTTTCACGCTCTTTTACGATCATCTGATTGCAGAGGGGGTCAAAAAAGAGAACATCATTACGCTGGAGCTGGATCAGACCGAAAATATCCGGTACAGGAATCCGCTTGAATTGGATCGGTATATCCGATCTCTTATCCGGGATAACGGCGAGATGCACTATGTGTTCCTGGATGAGATTCAGTTCGTTGAAAAGGTAAAGAACCCTTATGTGGAGAACGGCGCGGAAATTACCTTTTACGATGTTCTGAACGGGCTGATGCGAATCAGGAATGCAGACATTTATGTGACGGGGAGCAATTCCAGAATGCTTTCCACAGATGTCCTGACAGAATTTCGCGGCCGGGGAGACGAGGTGCGGGTGCAGCCGCTGGTATTCTCCGAGTATATGCAGGCGTATGACGGAGACAAATTTGACGGGTGGTTGGATTATTACCCCTACGGCGGGCTTCCCGCCATTCTGGAAAGAAAGACCGATTCTCAAAAGGCGGATTATCTGGAGCGGCTGTTTGAAGAAACCTATATCAAGGACATCGTAGAGCGCAACCGGGTAAAGAACCCGGACGACCTGGAGGACCTCTTGAATGTTGTTTCCTCCTGTATCGGGTCTCTGACAAATCCCAACCGCCTTTCCAACACATTCAAAACGGAAAAGGGCGTCGATCTTTCCAAGACCACCATTGAAAAGTATCTCGGATATTTTGAGGACGCTTTTCTGATTGAAGAAACCAAACGGTTTGACATCAAGGGGCGAAGATATATCAATACGCCTAAGAAATACTATTTTACCGATGTCGGACTTCGCAATGCGAGATTGCATTTCCGTCAGCAGGAAGAAAACCACATCATGGAGAATATTATTTACAACGAGTTGATCTATCGTGGCTTCCGGGTGGATATCGGCATTGTCGAGGTTTGCGAAAAGCAGACGAACGGTACTTTCCGGCAAAAGCAATTGGAAGTGGACTTCATCGCAAATAAAGGCAGTCAGCGGTATTATATTCAGTCCGCTTTTGATCTGCCGACCGACGAAAAAATACGACAGGAAATCCGACCGTATATGGCAATTGAGGATTCTTTCAAGAAAATTGTTGTCACCAAGAATCATATGAAGCTCCAGCGGGATGAAAACGGGATTGCAACGATGAGCATTTATGACTTTTTGCTGAATCCGGACTCGTTGGATCTGTAAAAGGAGCAAGGGCTTTATCTGATTTTAATAATTGCCAAAAAAACACTTATCGTCTGACGCACTCTCGAAAAATTACCCGAAAACGGGATTTTGTATTCGGAGGTGATTTTATTGAGCAAATATGAGCCGCTTTGGAGATTTCTTTCCGGTGACGGAGGTGAATGTATTCAGATTTCCTTTGAACGGGTAGAAGAAATTCTCGGTTTTCCTATGGATCATTCTTTTCTCCGTTACAAGCGGGAAGCTGAACAGTACGGATACCGTGTCGGAAAAATTTCGCTAAAAGAAAAATGGGTGCGTTTTGCCCGCATTGCTGTAAAATGACCTGATTTGTTATATGCTTCGTTTGAATTGCATGCCGAAAGGCTTGAGGAAATTCATACACAAATTCTTTCATGGCATAAAGAACAATGCGGGCATTTGCAGATCGACATTGATGAAGAAAGGCGCAAAAACACAGGATTTTTTGCGAAATTGTTTGAGAAGCCGATAACTACAATAAAAGAGGAATGGCTTTATAAATCGCTCGACAAAGAGACTGTTAAATTAATTAAAAACCAGACTGCCGGGGTGAGACCTCTTTCATATGATACGGATAATCCGTTTGCGGAAGAAGTGGAGATTGTTGTGCGAGGCGATAAGAAGTATCATTTAGTCAAATAGAGTA
>CALDMI010000181.1 GCA_937914815.1 uncultured Clostridia bacterium | reverse complement strand
TCAATTATACCAAAAAAAAAAAAAAAAAACAATTGTTTTATTCAACATAAACAAACGACACGTTTTGTGAGATGTGCACAGCAAAATCGGAGGTTTTACACTAACAGAAGTAAATTATGAGGGCTTGATTTTTCTTTCAATATGTGCTAAAATGCTCCCTGTGAGTTCGTGACCATCCTCACAAAGGCTTTACGCCGGAAAACAAAACTACGGAGAAAAGAAAAATGAAAAGAAATCCAACCCTTTATCTCGCGCGCGGCGGGCTTGTCGCCGCGCTGTATGTCTGCCTTACATACGTTTCGTTTATGTTCGGCATGGCTTCGGGAGACATACAGTTCCGAATTTCGGAGCTGCTCTGTGTTCTCCCCGCGTTTCTGCCGGAGGCTATACCCGGTCTCTTCATCGGGTGTATACTCGCAAATGCTCTGACGGGCTCTATGCTCATTGACGTCGCGCTCGGCTCTCTTGCTACGCTTATCGGCGCCGTCGGCGCATATCTTCTCCGCAACTGCCGCTTCAAGTGGGTTATCCCGCTGCCGACGGTGATTGTAAACGCGCTCGTTGTTCCGTTCGTTCTCGTGATTACCACGGGTCCTGCAGCGGGGTTCGCCGCTTTTCCGATGTTCGCGCTCACGGTATTTATCGGTGAGTTTGTCTGCGCGGGGGTCGGCGGGTATATTCTCTACGTCGCGCTCGACAAAAACAGGCGGCTCTTCCGTCTGCCGGGCGGGAAGGTCGCAAGCGCGCCGAAGAATGACGGCGACGGAGGCAATGCGGGCAGCGGCGCGCAGGACGACGAGAATAATTAAATATAAAGTTTCAAAAAAGCCGTCTTATGCGGTGAAATAACAAAAAGCCGGAGAGTACCGATGGTTCAGCTCTCCGGCTTTCGTTATCTTTGTTTTTCACCTTTTTCGCGGGGTTTCGGTTTTTTTCGTCTTAATTTTTCGACTTTATATATTTGTCTATTGCGGCGGCGGCATGCTTTCCCGCGCCCATCGCGGATATTACGGTTGCCGCGCCGGTCACGGCGTCTCCCCCTGCGAAAACGCCCTCACGACTGCTCGCGCCCGTGTCGTCAATGACTATACCGCCTCTTTTATTTACTTCAAGCCCGGCAGTTGTATTCTTTATAAGTGGGTTCGGCGTTGTGCCTATTGAGATTATGACGGTATCGACATCTATTGTAAAGTCGCTGCCCGGGATTTCGACGGGGCGGCGCCTGCCGCGCTCATCCGGCTCTCCGAGCTCCATTTTCACACAGCGCATGGCGCGGACGAAGCCGTTCTTCGGATTTCTCCTGTCGTCCGGGTCAAAATATCCGTATATCTCGACGGGGTTTGTGAGAAGGAGGAAATCTATTCCCTCCTCGCGCGCGTGCTCTGCCTCCTCGCGCCGGGCGGGGAGCTCTTCAAGCCCGCGGCGATATACTATCGAGACATGCTCTGCCCCGAGGCGGAGGGCGGTGCGCGCCGCGTCCATAGCCACATTTCCCCCTCCGACGACGGCTACCCTGCCGCCCTTCATTATCGGGGTGTCGGCGTCGTCGCGATACGCCTTCATAAGGTTCGAGCGGGTCAGAAATTCGTTTGCCGAATAGACGCCCTTATACGACTCGCCGGGGATTCCCATAAAGCCGGGGAGCCCCGCGCCGGAGCCGATATAGACAGCCTCATATCCGTCGGAAAGCAAGCTATCAACCGTGAAGGTTTTTCCTATTATAACATTGGTTTCTATTTTTACGCCTAGGGCGCGGAGGTTGTCCACCTCGCGCTCCACAATCTTTTTCGGAAGCCTGAACTCCGGAATACCGTACATCAGGACGCCGCCCGCAGTATGGAGCGCCTCAAATATCGTCACATCGTACCCCTCTTTCGCAAGGTCGGCGGCGCAGGTGAGCCCCGAGGGACCGGAGCCGACGACGGCGACGCGGTGCCCGTTCGGTTGTGGGCGGGTCGGCGGTGTTTTGGTATTCTGCATATGGTAATCCGCCGCAAAACGCTCAAGTCTGCCTATCCCGACAGCCTCACCCTTTATACCGCGGACGCACTTTGCCTCGCACTGCAGCTCCTGCGGGCAGACCCTGCCGCAGACGGCGGGGAGATTTGAAGTCACGGATATCGTCTCATACGCGCCCTCAAAGTCGCGCTCCTTTATCTTCGCGATGAACTCCGGAATATGTATATTCACGGGGCATCCGGAGACGCAGGGCATATTTTTACAATGGAGACAGCGCTCTGCCTCAAGGACGGCTGTCTCTTCGCTGTATCCTGTCGCGACCTCTTCAAAATCGTGCGCGCGGAGCTGTGGCGCGCGGGTCGGCATCGGGTTCTTTTCCGGTGACATATTCGGCATATCACATATCCCCCTCGTTATCCGTTTTATCTTTCAGCAGGTTACACTCGCGCTCGTAGGCATGGCGCTCAAATGCGGAGTACATATTCCCGCG
Source organism: uncultured Clostridia bacterium (assembly GCA_937914815.1). GTDB lineage: Bacteria > Bacillota > Clostridia > Oscillospirales > CAG-272 > UBA1740. The sequence continues at coordinate 11,120 of CALDMI010000181.1, read as the reverse complement.
CATCATAGCCTCGTCAAAATCGACCTCATAGCCATCAAAATCCGGTCCGTCGACGCAGGCGAATTTCGTTACCCTCTTCCCGTCTACGTTCAACGTCAGGCGACAGCCGCCGCACATGCCGGTTCCGTCTATCATTATAGGGTTCATCGAGACGTCGCAGGGGATCCCCGTCGGCTTTGTCGCGGCGACGACGAACTTCATCATGACAAGCGGTCCTATCGCTATGACCTTATCAAATTTTCTGCCCTCCGCGAACATCTCGCCGAGCGGGAGGCAGACATTGCCCTCTCTGCCGTAGCTCCCGTCGTCGGTCATTACGGTGAGGTTGTCTGAGCAGGCGGAAAACTCGTCCTCAAGTATCACAAGCTCCTTTGTGCGGAAGCCTATAACAGAGGTGACGCGCGCGCCCATCTCATGTAACTTTTTCGCTATCGGGAGGGCTATCGCACAGCCGACGCCGCCGCCGACAATGCACACGTCCGAGAGCCCCGCAAGGTTCGTCGGCACGCCGAGAGGTCCGGCGAAGTCCTCGATAAAATCCCCCTCCCGGAGGCTGTCAAGCTTCATTGTCGTGGCGCCGACCTTCTGATATATTATTCTGACCCAGCCCTCGTCCCTGTCATACCCCGCGACGGTGAGCGGTATTCTCTCGCCCTCGCGGTCGACGCGCAGGATTATAAACTGCCCGGGCTCTGCCGCCCGCGCGACATACGGGGCGAGCACGCGCATTTCCGTAACGGTCGGGTTAAGCGCTTTTTTGTAAACTATCCTATACATTTTATATCCTTTCGATATGTATTGAAGTTTTTATATCCGGGGCGAAAAGCATACACGGGGTATGCCTTTCGCTGGTTTTCTTTTCGTCAGATGGTCAGAAGTCCACCGGGGTATCGTAATATGCCGCGAGGAGGAGGCGGCGCATATCGTCCTCTGTCGTTTCTCTCGGGTTTGAGCCTGTGCAGGCGTCTTCCACCGCGGCGGCGGCAATGCGCCCTACTCTCTCAAGGAATACATCCTCCGGGATAAATCCGCACTCGCAAGGGTAGGAATCCTTTCCGTAATGGCGGAGCGACGGGGGGATATTGAGTTTTCCCGAGAGCTCTCTTATATACTCCGCAAGGCGGGCGACCTTATCCTCTTCTCCCTCTCCGCCGAGCCCTATTGTATCGGCTATCCGTGCGTAGCGGGCGGCGGCGCGGGGGTCGCGGGCATTATAGGCTATTACTTTCGGCAGGTACATTGCATTTGCCGCGCCGTGCACCACATGGGCGCCGAGGTCGGCAAAGGCGGCGCCTGTCTTATGCGCCATCGAATGGACTATACCGAGGAGCCCGTTACTGAACGCCATGCCTGCGAGGCACTGGGCGTTATGCATTTTCTCTCTTGCCGACTTATCCCCGTTATAGGATTTTACAAGGTTCTCGCTTATCATTTTTATCGCGTGGAGCGACAGGGGGTCGGTAAAATCTGTCGCGGCGGTGGAGACATAGCTCTCTATCGCGTGTGAGAGCGCGTCCATACCCGTATGCGCGGCGAGCTTATCCGGCATGGTCAGGGCGAGCGCGGGGTCAAGTATCGCTATATCCGGGGTTATCTCAAAGTCGGCTATCGGGTATTTTATCCCGGCGCGGTAGTCGGTTATTACCGAGAACGCCGTCACCTCCGTCGCCGTGCCGGAGGTCGATGCAATGGCGCAGAAGCGCGCCTTTTTCCGAAGGGGCGGCAGACCGAACGGCACGCACATCTCGGGAAAAGTCATCTCCGGGTGCTCGTACTTTATCCACATTGCCTTTGCCGCATCTATCGGAGATCCGCCGCCTATCGCGACTATCCAGTCCGGCTGAAACTCCGTCATTATATCCGCGCCGCGCATTACGGTATCGACCGATGGGTCGGGTTCTATGCCCTCTATCAGGCGAACCTCCATACCTGCGTCATGCAGGTAGTCCATGGCGGTATCGAGAAAGCCGTACTTTTTCATGCTCCCTCCCCCGGTGCAGAGGACGGCGCGCCTGCCGGTCAGCTCGCGGAGGGCGGATAGTGCCCCCTCGCCGTAACGGATATCTCTCGGAACGGTAAATCTTTTCATATCCCAAAAATCCTCACATTCATTGTTTTCGGCTGAATTATTGACGGACATTCCGGGATTTATACGGGTGAGACATTACCGAACTATATTTTATCACAACGGGCGAGGAATTTCAAGAAGTAATGCGCTTATATCGCCTATTTGCGGCGCACGTTGTACTCCGGGGTATAATAATAGTAATTCTTTTTATCAAGTCCGTCCTTTGCCCTCGCGAGAGCCTCCGCAAATCTCTGGAAATGGACTATCTCGCGCTCGCGGAGGAACTTTATTACATCGTTTACATCCGGGTCATCCGACAGGCGGAGAATATAATCGTAGGTAGCCCGCGCCTTCTGCTCTGCGGCGAGGTCCTCTGCGAGGTCGGCTATGACATCTCCCTTTGACTGGAGGCAGGCGGCGCTGAACGGTACGCCCGCGGCGCTCGACGGGTATATTCCGAGCCCGTGGTCGACAAAATAAGCGTCGTACCCTCCCGCCTTTATTTCGTCGGGAGTAAGATTTCTTGTGAGCTGATAGACTATCGCGCCTATCATCTCGACATGCCCGAGCTCCTCCGAGCCTATGTCGGTAAGCATGGCTATATTCTCTTTATCCGGCATCGTGTAGCGCTGGTTCAGGTATCTCGTCGCTGCGCCGAGCTCTCCGTCCGGTCCGCCGAGCTGTGAGAGCACAGCCTTTGCAAGTCTCGCGTCCGCGGTCTTTATATTTACCGGGTATTGCAGCTTCTTTTCATATATCCACATAGATCAGTCGTCCTCTCTTTCCCACGGCCACGTGCCGTCGACCCAGCTCCAGCGGTCGCCGCCGCGCACCCCGGCATGCGTCAATGCGCCGTACTCGCCCTCATATTTTGCGCGTGCGTCCTCGTATTTTGCGCGCATATCGGCATAGTAGGCGAGTGCCGCAGGGTCATCGGGGTGGGAGTCAAGGTACAGCGCCGTCTCGTCAAGGACGAATGAGAGCGCGGTTATCTCTTTCATAAGGTCACGCCTTGCGGTATCTTTCATTTTCCGACCTCCCAGCCGTCAAGCGGCATATACAGCTCCTCAAAGAGGGTCCCGTGCGCGAGCGCCTGCTCCGGTGTATAGAGCATTACAAACGACTGCGGCGGTGTATAAACCATGGCGAGCGGACTGCCCGCGAGGCGGGTGTCACCCGCGCCGAAATATGCGGCGTCTCTCACGGCTATGTCGTCTCCTGTGGTCGTCGGGCGCGCGGGCGGAGTCACCGGCGGGGTCACGGTCTCCGGTATTCCGTATTCATTTTTTTCCATATATTTTACGTCTCCTTATTGACGGCGTTATGCCGTCGTTACAGTATATGAAAATTTTTCCGCATGGGGTCATTGCGGCATCGGCATATTACACAAAGACGGTGCCGGTTTTCGCGGTGTCAATACTATATGTTGCGGAAAATGTATCATGTGAGCACAATATATAGTGAAATCTCTTGACGGGACGGTAGTTTTTTGATATACTTTGTAAGGCGGTCACGTACCGCTTATATTCTGAATTTCGGAGGTGGCTATGCTCGGTCGTATACATTCATGTGAAACGCTCGGCGGGGCGGACGGTCCCGGGCTCCGGTACGTTCTTTTCATGCAGGGGTGCCCTCTTCGCTGTCTCTACTGTCACAATCCGGACACATGGGATATACGGGGTGGCAGAGAGGTCACGGACGCGGAGGTCGCCGCCGACATAATAAGATACAAGCGCTACTTCGGGCGGCGCGGCGGCGTCACCGTCTCGGGCGGGGAGCCGCTCATACAGGCGGAGTTTGTCGCCTCGCTGTTCTCTCTTCTGAAAGAGGCGGGAATACACACGGCACTTGACACCTCGGGCGCCGTATACAGGGAAAATCTCCCGGGGATTGACGCCCTGCTCTCAAGGACCGACCTTGTGCTGCTTGACATAAAGCACATAGACGCGGATGGGGCAATGCGCCTGACGGGGCACGGAAACGGCGGCACGCTCGCGCTCGCAGAGAGGCTGTCGCGCGACAAAATCCCGGTATGGATCCGACAGGTACTCCTGCCCGGGGTCACCGACACGGAGGACTACCTCACGCGGACGCGGGAATTTATCGACAGGCTCGGAAATGTCGGGCGGGTCGAGGTACTGCCCTACCACACGCTCGGACGCGTGAAGTATGAAAAGCTCGGGATAGAATATCCCCTCGGGGACCTGCCCGTCCCCGACGCAGAAAGCGTGAAACGGGCAAAGCAAATACTCTGCCGGGATACCGGCGACGGAAAATGAAAGGACACGAAAATGGAAATGAAAGAATGGGCGGGCTTTGTGCCCGGAAAATGGTCGGCGGATGAGATAAATGTCCGCGACTTCATACAGAGAAACTACACCCCGTACGAGGGCGAGGGAGATTTCCTCGCGCCGGCGACGGAGGCGACAAAGAAGCTGTGGGAGGATATTATGGCTCTCACGGCGAAGGAACACGAGGCGGGCGGCGTCCTCGACGCGGACACGGAGGTTGTCTCCGCCGTCAACTCGCACCCCGCGGGGTACATAGACCGGGAGCTCGAGCGGATTGTCGGGCTCCAGACGGACAAGCCATTCAAGCGCGGGCTTCACGTCTCGGGTGGGCTCCGTATGGCGGAGCAGTCGCTCGAAATGTACGGCTACAAGATGGACGAGAAGTTGCACAGCTTCTTCGCAAAGAACCGCAAGACGCACAACGACGGCGTATTTGATGCCTACACCCCCGAGATGCGCCGCGCGAGAACCGCGCACATACTGACGGGTCTGCCGGACGCGTACGGGCGGGGGCGCATTGTCGGCGACTATCGCCGTGTCGCGCTCTACGGTACCGACTATCTTATGAAGAAAAAGGAGGAGGACAAGTTCCTCATCGACGGCGACATGACGCCGGACAAGGTGCGCGACCGCGAGGAGATTGCGGAACAGATACGCGCGCTCGCGGCTCTTCGCGACATGGCGGCGGCATACGGCTTTGACATCTCGCGCCCGGCGAAGAACGCGGCGGAGGCTGTACAGTGGCTCTATTTCGGATATCTCGGCGCGGTGAAGGACCAGAACGGCGCGGCGATGAGCATCGGGCGCAACTCTACTTTCCTTGATATTTACTTTGAGCGCGACCTGCGGGACGGGAAGATAACCGAGTCAGAGGCGCAGGAGATCATCGACCACTTTGTCATGAAGCTCCGCATTGTGAAATTCATGCGCACGAAGGAATATAACGACCTCTTCTCCGGCGACCCGACATGGGTCACCGAGTCTATCGGCGGTATGGGCAGCGACGGGCGCACGCTCGTCACAAAGAGCTCCTACAGAATACTCCACACTCTCGTAAACCTCGGTCCTGCGCCGGAGCCGAACCTCACCGTGCTCTGGAGCACGCGCCTGCCGGAGCCTTTCAAGCGCTTCTGCGCTAAGATTTCGCTCGAAACCTCGTCTATTCAGTACGAAAACGACGACCTCATGCGCCCGGAGATGGGAGACGACTACTGCATTGCCTGCTGTGTCAGCAGTATGCGTGTCGGAAAGGACATGCAGTTCTTCGGCGCGCGGGCAAACCTCGCAAAATGCCTGCTCTATGCTATAAACGGAGGCAAGGACGAGCTCGCGAAAGACAAGAAAACCGGGCTCCCGCTCCAGGTCTCGCCGGAGTTTGCGGCGGTGACGGGTGACGGCGCGCTCGACTATGCCGACATAATAAAGAAGTACGACAACATGATGAGCTGGCTCGCCGGGCTTTACGTAAACACGCTGAACCTCATTCACTACATGCACGACAAGTATTCCTACGAGGCACTCGAGATGTCGCTCCACGACACGAAGGTGCGCCGCTTCTTCGCTACGGGAATTGCCGGGCTGTCCTGCGCTGTCGATTCGCTCTCCGCTATCAAGTATGCAAAGGTCTATCCGATACGCTCGGAGGACGGGATAATAACCGACTTCCGCACCGAGGGCGACTATCCGAAATACGGAAACAACGACCCGCGCGCGGATGAGATAGCGGTCTGGCTCGTGCGCACATTCATGAAGAAGGTCGGCTCGCACTACACCTACCGCGAGTCTGTGCCCACAATGTCGATACTCACGATAACCTCGAACGTGGTTTACGGTAAGCGCACCGGAAACACGCCGGACGGCAGACGCGCGGGCGAACCGCTCGCCCCCGGGGCAAACCCGATGCACGGGCGGGACACGCACGGCGCTATCGCCTCGCTCGAGTCGGTGGCGAAGCTCCCCTATGAGTACGCGCGCGACGGTATATCCAACACATTCAGCACCACTCCCTCCTCTCTCGGACAGAGCGAGGGCGAGCGGGTCGACAACCTTGCAGACCTCATTGACGGCTACATTACCTCCGACGGGTATCACCTGAACGTCAACGTATTCAACCGTGCGACGCTCCTTGACGCGCAGGCGCACCCGGAGAAGTACCCGCAGCTCACAATCCGCGTCAGCGGCTATGCGGTTAACTTCAACAAGCTGACAAAGGAACAGCAGGACGAGGTTATCTCGCGCACAATTCACGAGACTATGTAACAGGTTCCGCCCGGCGGGTCAGCCGGGGCGGCTACTCCCCCGGAAAAAGCGGGTTACAGCCCGATAAGGCGTACCCGTGTATCATTTCCGGGGGGTGAAAGGCAAATAAAAACCCGGGCGGGCTACCTATGCGGCGGCTCTCCCGGGGTTATTTTTATAAAAACGGATTTGTTTTCCGATTATCTCTTTTTATCGGCGGGCTGCTCCGGCGGCGGGGTGACATACTCCGCCATTATACGCACCTCGACGGTGACCTCGGGGGAGGGCGAGTAGTCTGTATTACTCTCATACGGGAGCTCACGCACGGAGCGGATAGTGCCGGAGACGCCGAGCGTCTTTGCCCTCGATGTCACATCGGCGAGCGCCTTTTCCATTGCTGTGCTCTTTGCCGCGGCGGTATCGGTCAGGGTGTAATAAACTCCGGAGAAGCCGGTCGCGCCGTCCGCGAGAATTGCGTCTCTTATTCTGGTGGTCTCGGCGACCTTTCCGGTTGTTATAGAGAAGGCGCGGTTATAGGTCGCGCACTCGCCGTTATCCGGAGTGTAGACATAGGCGCCCTCCTCCTTTATTTCTCCGTACTTCCCTGCCGTCTTTGTTATTTTTTTGTAAATTTCGTCATTTTCGGATTTTGCCGCGGCGCTGTCCTTCGCCGATGTTTCAAGGTTGAATGTTAATGTTGCGCGGTCGGCTGTCGCGACGGTGCGCCCGCTCCCGCTTATTCTGACGACGGGGATATCCGAATCCCCCGCCGCAGACGCGCCGAGGGCGCAGACGGCGCATAGCGCAAGGACAAGCGCCGCCGTGAAAATTATTTTCTTCATAATTAATACTCCTTAGTGAAAAGAACTCTGCTTTTAGTATTCCGCATTGGCGGCGCGATTTCACGCGGAATATTCTTCCCTTATTGACAATGCGGACGAGTGGGAGTATAATTTTTCTTGAAAATAAACTTTTATTGGTGGCAAGATGGGCGAGATACATGAATTTGAAAAAGAAAAGCTGATTGTCGGGGTTATATACCACGACCCGGAGTATCTGCGCCTCGCGCTCGAGGCACTCACCTCGGAGTTCGGCGAGGTCGAGGACATATCGCCGGAGTATTCATTTTCAAAGGGGTATTCCGAATACTATGACCCGGAGCTCGGCGGTGAGGGACTGCGGCGGATATACAGCTTCCGCGAGACGGTCGACCCGGCGAGGCAGGCGGAGATTAAGGGGATAACAAATCTTATCGAGCGGCGGCTCTCGGTCGAGGGAATGAGAAAGATTAACCTCGACCCGGGGTTTATAAACCGCGGGCGGCTCCTGCTCGCGACGACGAAGGAGGCGAGCTTTCGTATTCCGCTCTCCGACGGGATATACACCGAGATAACGCTGTTCTACGCGCGCGGGCGGTGGAACAAGCTGCCGTGGACATATATGGACTATCAGAGCGAGGTTGTGCAGGACTTTCTCAAGGTTGTGCGCAACAAGTACCTGCGCGACAGGCAAGGAGGAAAGGGAAAGCGAGGGAGAAGGAGGGGAAGGAAGGTAATAAGTAATAGTGAAAAGTGAAGAAGTGATTGAAGGGGGAATGTCCCGCTTTTAACATCCAACTTACACTTTTTCACTATTCACTCTTACTTTTAACTTCTTTTCGTTTTCCCCCGGAAAACGAAAAGAGGGCGCGGCAGGTACGCGTCCTCTTTTTTTATTTTGTATGCGCGGCGGTGCCGCGCATACAACGCATCTTTTTGGGAGATGATTACTTGAGCTCGACCTCTGCGCCGGCTTCCTTAAGCTGAGCGGCGATCTTCTCTGCCTCTTCCTTTGCGATGCCCTCCTTGATAGCCTTAGGAGCAGCCTCAACAAGGTCCTTTGCGTCCTTAAGTCCGAGACCGGTGATCTCACGGGCAACCTTGATAACAGCAAGCTTGTTAGCGCCGGCAGCCTTAAGAATAACATCAAACTCGGTCTTCTCCTCAGCAGCGGGAGCAGCAGCGCCTGCTACGGGAGCAGCGGCAACGGGAGCAGCGGAAACACCGAACTCCTCCTCAAGTGCCTTTACAAGGTCAGCAAGTTCAAGAATGGTAAGACCCTTAACAAGCTCAAGGATCTGAGTAGACTTTTCGTTCATTTTGAAATCCTCCGTTTATTTTCAGAAAATATTTATTGCTTGGGTTTTATATCAAGCGGAGAGCTCACGCCTCCGCAGGAGCCTCGGCACCCTCGCCGTTCTCCTTGTCAATCTTAGCCTGAAGAACATAAGCAAAGCCGTAAAGCGAGGACATAAGGCTGCCCATCATCTTCGCGACAAGCACTTCCTTCGACGGGGTATCCGCCAGTTCCTCAACGCCTGCACGGTCAAGTATCTCGCCGTCCACAAAGCCCGCCTTTATCTCAAAGCCCTTAACCTTATCGGTAAAGCCCTTGATTATCTTTGCGGGAGCTATGGGATCGTCTGCACTCACTGCGATAGCGGTCATACCGTTAAGGTACTCCTTCATATCGCCGTATCCCGCGAGCTCACATGCTCTGCCCGTCAGGGTATTCTTCATAACGGCGTACTCTACGCCAGCCTTACGAAGAGCGGCGCGAAGCGCGGTATCGTCAGCAACGGTTATGCCCTGATAGTTGACTATTACGCCCGCGTGTGCATTCTTGATCTTTTCGGCAAGGCTCTCGACGACCTTTTTCTTCTCTTCAAGAATCTTATTGCTCGGCATCTTTTTCACCTCCGTAAAATTTGCGATAAAAAAATCCTCTCCGGGTGACAGCCACCGAGAAAGGACGCACATAAAAAGCGGGAGACCCGCATATATACTCGCCACCTCGGCAGGAAAGCTGTCGCTTTTACCGGAACCTGCTGTCTTTGGATAACACAAGTATTATACACGGGTCTTTGCCGTTTGTCAAGTATTTTTGAAAAGAAAATCGGAAAAAAGATTTTTTCAGGGGTCAGCGGAAGCCGTCGCGCTTCGCTTTCAGGATTTTATAGATTTCGCGGTAGGAGGACAGCCGACTTCCGGCTATCTTCCCCTCCTTTGCCGCCCTCGCAACGGCGCACTCGTCCTCCCCCTCTCCGACATGGGCGCAGTCCGAATACCGGCAATGCCCGGTATAGGGCGCTATATCGCGGAAAGCGGGCAGGAGGTCCTCAAGCGAGAAGAAATCAAACCTCTCAAAATCTATAAGCGAGAAGCCCGGGGTGTCGGCAAGAAATCCGGTATGCGCGGGGTCATCGGTTATGTCATACAGCTCGACATGCCGGGTTGTATGCCGCCCGCGCTCGATACGCCGGGAGATATCCGACGTGGCGAGGGAGAGCGACGGAAAGAGTCGATTCATAAGCGTGGACTTCCCCACACCGGACGCGCCCGCGAATGCGGCGCACTTTCCGTCCTTTACATTCTCTTCCGTATATTTATGGAGCTCGTCCGTGCCGGAGCCGTCCTCAGACGATGTGACAAAGGCGGTGAAGCCCGCGGCGCGGTATATGTCCGCAAGGCGAACTGCCTCCTCCCTGTCGATGTCCGCCTTTGTTATGACTATCACCGGGGTTATGCCGTTATGCTCGGCTATCGCCGTGAGCTTATCCACAGTGGAAAGCACAGGGGCGGGATGTGCGGGAGAGAAAACTATAAGAAGAAAATCAAGATTTGAGAGTGGGGGGCGGATAAGGCAGTTTTTGCGCGGGAGACAGGAGGATATAACAATGCCGTCCGGAGTGTCGGGGTCGCGGCTCACGGTGACGAGGTCGCCGACATAGAGCTTTTCATCTCCCCGGCGGAGTATCCCCTTTGCGCGGCAGGATATGACCCGCCTTTCTTCTCCGTCGACAAGGCGGACATCGTAAAGACCGCCGACGCCCTTTATTATTCTGCCGTAGAGTTCAGTCATGCGTGTCCTCCGGCTTTTTATTTTCCGGTTTTGTATTTTCCGGCTTTGTCTCCACCGGTTTTACCGCGCGCGGCTTTGCCGTCGGGCGGGCGCCGGTGCTGTCCGCGCGGCGGAGCTGTCCGCAGGCGGCGTTTACATCCGCGCCGAGGCGGCGGCGAACGGTAGCCGTTATTCCCATTTTCGTAAGGAGGGCGGCGAAGGCGTTCGCCGACTCTGTACTTCCCGCGCGGAACCCGGTCTCGTCCACCTCGTTTACGCGGATGAGATTTACGTGTATCGGGGCGCCGACGGGGCGGAGGGCACCGTTCAGGAGGTCGGCGAGCTCGTGCGCGTCTTCGGGGGTATCGTTTTTCCCGTGTATCAGGGTGTACTCGAAGCTTATTCTTCTTCCCGTGGTTTTATAGTACTCGGCGCAGGCGGTGAGAAGCTCGGATATATGCCACTTATTATTTACCGGCATTATCGACGAGCGCTTTTCATCCGTCGCGGCGTGGAGAGATATTGAGAGGGTTATCGGGAAATTCTCCTCTGCGAGCTTATATATTCCGGGGACGACGCCGCAGGTGGAAAGAGAGATATGGCGGTAGCCGATATTCAGCCCGGCGGGGTCATTCACAAGGCGG
>CALDMI010000180.1 GCA_937914815.1 uncultured Clostridia bacterium | reverse complement strand
CGTGCGCGAAGCACTCGACCTCGTCGGAATGACCGAGTATGCCCACCATGCACCGCATAAACTTTCCGGCGGACAGAAACAGCGCGTGGCGATAGCCGGAATAATAGCAATGAAACCGGAGATTATCGTATTCGATGAGTCGACCGCAATGCTTGACCCCGGCGGGCGGGCAGAGGTGATGGACATAATGGAGCGGCTCAACCGCGAGGAAAATATAACGATTATAAATATAACACACTATATGGAAGAGGCTGCAAGAGCGGAACGGATAGTAGTGATAAATGACGGCACGGTTTTTGCCGACGGCACCCCGCGTGAGGTTTTTTCTGATGTTGACGGACTGCACGGTATTGGGCTCGAGGCACCGCAGAGCGTCGAGGCGGTTGACGCCCTTCGCAAGGCAGGGTATGACATCCCCGGCGGTGTATGCCTTACGGCAGACGAATGTGTCGCGGCGCTGACATCTTATCTCGGAGGTACGAGACCATGAAAATACTTGAGCTCCGTGATGTTTCATACAGCTACAGCAAGGGGACTCCCTTTGAAAAAAAGGCGCTCGATTCCGTCAGCGTCGGATTTGAGAGCGGGAGAGTTACCGGAATTATAGGTCATACCGGATCAGGCAAGTCAACTCTTGTAAATCTTCTTAACGGTCTTTATCGTCCTGACGCCGGAGAGGTCATACTGGACGGTAAGAATATATGGGACGAACCAAAGAAAATATCGGCTGTACGCTTTCGCGTCGGTCTTGTCATGCAGTATCCGGAATATCAGCTCTTTGATGAGACTGTCCGTTCCGACATTGCCTACGCTCCGAGAAACTTAAAGCTCGGTAAGGAAGAAATCGAACGCAGGGTTCGTGCAGCGGCGGACTTCGCCGGGCTTGACGATACTCTCCTTGACAGATCTCCGTTTGAATTGTCCGGGGGGCAGAAAAGGCGGGCAGCCATTGCCGGAGTTCTGGCTATGGAGCCCGATGTTCTTGTCCTTGACGAGCCGGCGGCAGGTCTCGACCCGAGGGGACGGCGCGAAATACTCGGCGGTATCTGCAAAAGATATGCAAAAGAGCGTGGAATATCTGTAATTCTCGTTAGCCATTCAATGGAGGATATGGCATCGTACTGTGATGATGTCGTTGTCATGAACAACGGAAAAATTCACAGATGCGGCGAGGTCTGCGAAATATTCAAAGAGGCTGAGGAGCTTGAGAAAATCGGTCTTGATGTGCCGCAGATTTCAAAAATCGCGTCAAAACTTGCGGCAGAGGGAATAACCCTTACAGGCGAGACCTATACGGTAGATGGCTTTGTTGCAGCGTTTCGGAAGTATACCGAGGGGGTGATGTGATGATCTCCGATATAACCCTCGGGCAGTTTTTTCCCGGATTTTCTCCCGTTCATAAGCTCGACCCGCGAACCAAAATAATTCTTTCAATTCTGTATATAGTCATCGTGT
>CALDMI010000179.1 GCA_937914815.1 uncultured Clostridia bacterium | reverse complement strand
GCATAAAGAACGCCGCAAAGAGAATACAAAAGCTCTGTGATATTCTCGTCGTTATCGGTATAGGCGGTTCATATCTCGGAGCCCGTGCGGCAATAGAGTTTGTGAAGAGCCCGCTTTACAATAACCTGAAAAAAGACACACCGGACATCTATTTTGCCGGCAACAATATATCTACAACAGCCCTTACAGAACTTCTTTCTATCTGTGAAGGACGCGATATCTGCGTAAATGTCATTTCAAAATCCGGAACAACTACAGAGCCCGCCGTGGCTTTCCGCGTGTTCAAGGCGCTCCTTACAAAGAAGTACGGTAAAGAGGGCGCTCGAGAGCGCATATTCGTAACAACAGACCGCGCGAAAGGTACACTCAAAAAGTTCTCGGACGAGGCGGGATATGAGACCTTTGTCGTTCCAGACGATGTCGGAGGCAGATATTCCGTGCTCACCGCGGTGGGGCTGCTCCCGGTTGCAGCTGCGGGTATTGATATTGACGCCATGATGAGTGGCGCCGCAGATGCGAGAACCGAGTATTCAGACCCGTCGCTCACAAAGAACGCGGCTGTCAGATATGCCGCGCTGCGTAATATCCTTTACAGAAAGGGTAAGAGCTGTGAAATACTCGTCGGATATGAGCCTTATATGCTCATGCTCAACGAGTGGTGGAAGCAGTTGTTCGGTGAGAGCGAGGGCAAGGATAATAAGGGCATACTCCCTGATTCGGTAGTATTTTCAACCGACCTTCATTCGCTCGGTCAGTATATTCAGGACGGCAGAAGAGACCTCTTCGAGACCGTTGTGTCGATAGAAAATCCGGGAGTGAAATTTGTGATACCGAACGACCCGGATAATGTTGACGGTCTGAACTTCATCTCCGGAAAAACTCTTGACTATGTGAATAAAAAAGCGATGGCGGCGACGCTCGCGGCGCATAATGACGGTGGCGTTCCCAACATTCTGATAGAGCTCCCGGACAGGACGGCTTATACATTCGGATTTGCGGTTTACTTCTTTGAGCTCGCCTGCGCGGTCTCCGGATACATGCTCGGTGTCAATCCTTTCAATCAGCCCGGGGTCGAGGCGTATAAGAAGAATATGTTCGCCCTCCTCGGCAAGCCCGGATACGAAAATATGAAAGAAGAGCTTGAAAAAAGAATTTACGGGTAAATTTTTCCCATGGAGCAACGGAAAAATCAAATTTGCTATTGATTTTTCCGCTCTCATATAGTAGAATATAAGTGAAAGAAAAAAATCCCGAAACGGAGGAAAACTCACATGATTAAAATTTTCATAGGTGGCAAAGGCTCCGGCAAGACAAAGACTCTTGTTGATCTCGTAAATGCGGCGGCAGATACTTCTGACGGCTCCGTAATATGTATTGAAAAGGGAGATAAGCTCACCCACACGGTTACATATAAGGCAAGGCTTATCGACACTGATGTCTACGCTGTCGAGGATGCGCAGACCCTTTACGGCTTCCTCGCCGGCATCCTTGCGTCCAACAATGACATAACGGATATTTTCGTTGACTCCGCATTGAAGATCTGCGGAAATAATACGATGGCGTTCGGCGCTATGCTTCCTCAGCTTGAGAAGCTCGCAGAGAATGTAAATCTTGTAATGACTGCGTCGATCCCGGTTGATGAATGTCCCGGTTCGATAAAGAGATATGTTTGATCTCCTGGCATAGCATTGTAAAAAAACAAAAGGCTGTATCGTGGGCATTTTGCGCCATGGTACAGCCTTTTTCTTTAACCTTTTTCATGCGCCGTCATAGAATGGTATTGAGCCGGAAAAAGCCGGCTCCAAATTCTGATTGTTTTACGCGCAAAGTGCGTAATTCGAGGGAGAAGTATAATGCCAGAAAACAGAAATGTACCGCTCGGCTTTTCGCCTGACGGCAGGGGAACGGTGTGCATAGATACTCACCGCGTGCTCGACTGCTGCCGTGATCGCGATTGCTTTGAGGACACGCGCGTATACCTTACGGACTTCGGCGAGCAGACTCTCGCCTCTGCCACCAGCGTGCGGACCCGCAGTGCGGAACTGCTCTGGGCTTATGTCGGTGTAGATGAGGTTCCTTTCAATCGTGGCTTCTATCAGGTCACTGTCCGCTACTATATACTTGTAGAGTGTGAGGCGTGCCTCGGAATAGGCAGGAGCCAGAACTTCACCGGAATTGCGGTTGTCGAGAAGGATGTTATCCTTTACGGCGGAGAAGGGCAGACTGTTTCGTTCAGCTCCGCTCCGCAGAACAACTACTGCAATATAGGCAATTTCAATACCAGAGCAACGAATGACCCCATCGCATATGTCGAGACGGTTGAACCCGTAGTTCTTAACACAAAGGTTGTCGAGCCCGGATGCTGCAAGTGCCCGGTAAATGAGACTGCCGAAATACCCGAGAATATCCGCGCAAGAGTAAACGGAGACCTTCGTTTCATTACCGATGGACCGAGACTCTACATCTCTTTCGGAGTATTCTCCGTAATCAAAATAGTCCGTCCCGCACAGCTCCTCGTCCAGGCTACCGACTACTCGGTACCGGATAAGGAATGTGTACCCGCGGGAAGCGACGATAACCCCTGCGCTCTCTTCAAGAACATGGCTTTCCCGGTAAATCAGTTCCGTGCGACGGTTGGACAGCCGCCGGAGCCTCCGCGGCGCCCCGGTTGCGGCTGCGGCGGGAGAGACGACGGTCCCCGCAGAGACTGACAGGACAAAAAAGTAATATCGCCACCGCGCTCGTTGGCGTGAAGGAAAAAACGCTTGCCGTTGTTACATACGGCAGGCGCTTTTCTTATTCTGTTATTAATTCTTATTACTACTTCTTGTTTTTGAAATTCTGACGCATTATCTCGTATGCAAACATCGTAGTCGCGGAGGCGGCGGACAGGGAAGCGCGGAAATTTCGTGCGTAGCTAATTTTGACCTTCATGTCGGCGAGGTTGAGCAGGGCGCGCGATATTCCGCGACGCTCTCCGCCGATAACGAGCAGGAGCGGGCAGGGGAGAGCACATGAACCGAGCGTGTTGTCGGTGTCCTCATCGGCAAATACCGTGAGATATCCGCGCTCTTTGAAGTATCCGACTGCGGCGGTCGCATCATCTGTAAACATCGGGATAAGCTCCGATGCACCGGCGGAAGAGCGGCATACTACGCCCGCCGCACTCATCCAGTTGCGCTCCGGGAGGATTACTCCGTCGCATCCGCAGGCGTAAAGAGAGCGAATAGCGTATCCGAAATTGTATGGGTCCTCGATCCCCTGCAGCATTGCGTAAAATCCGCCATCCTTTGGCGCGGGGAGGGAGGTGAGGCGCGGAATTGTCCTGTCTGTGCAAAGGGCAACTATTCCACCGTGCGAGTTTCCGACGGTGATTTTGTTCAATTCCTCTTCGGACTCCTCGACAAGACTAAAACCGTATTTTGTAGATACTGCCGCAAGATAGCCGAGTTCTTTTGCAATTTTGCTCTTTCTGCCTCTATCGTATACTACGGTTGTTATACGCCTGTTACTGATGCTGTTGTCTATTGCAGAGATTACCGCCCGTATTGAAGTCATTCCTTCAAACGCGGCAGAGGTTTCAAATTTTATTTCCTCTTTTATCATATTTTGTCTGACCTTTCATATATTTCAGTAAGAGCGAAAGATACCGGGAGTGTAATTAACATGAGGGAGTGCTTTGAGATAGACAGATGCGAGGTTTTTGCAGGATATATAATTGATACCGGCGCCACCGTGCGGGCGTGCGCTGCTCACTTCGGTATCAGTAAGAGCACAGTACATAAAGATGTGACATCAAAGCTCAGATATATAAATCCACCTCTGTATAAGCAAGTGAAGGAGATATTGGACATCAATAAATCCGAGCGCCATATACGGGGCGGGGAAGCAACGAGAAAAAAGTATCTCGGAAAACACAGAAAAAATATGTATAGGGAATAGCCGCCTTGTGGTTTTCTGTTCCG
>CALDMI010000178.1 GCA_937914815.1 uncultured Clostridia bacterium | reverse complement strand
AGAATGAAGCACCCCTCACAGGTAGTATCCGTCGGACAGGTAATCGATGTTTACATCAAGGACCTTGACCGCGAGGCACACAGAATATCTCTCGGATACAAGACTCCCGAGATGGACTCGTGGTTCCAGTTCGTCCAGAAGTATCATGTAGGTGATGTCGTTCCCGTTAAGGTTGTTTCCATACTTCCCTTCGGAGCTTTCGCAGATATATATGACGGCGTTGACGGACTTATCCATATCTCCCGCATATCCACCGAGAGAATAGCCTCCCCTGCAGATGTGCTTTCCGTCGGTCAGGTTGTTGACGCGAAGATTATAGAGATTGACAACGACAACCGTAAGGTTTCGCTCTCCATCCGCGCCATAAAGGAAGATGCAGAGCGCGCGGAACGCGCCGCACAGCATGCCGAGGAGGAGGCAGCCGCAAAGGCAGCCGCCGATGAAGCTGCTGCAAAAGAGGCTGAGGAGCGTGCCGAAATGGCAAAGTATATAGTCGGAGAGCGTGACAGCTGATTTCCAGCCCCGCAAACCGACACTAAATAAAGTACACTGATCAGACTGAATATAAAAAGACTGTTACACAGCTATGTGCGACAGTCTTTTTTCATTATACATTTCCGCATTCTTTCTTTGATTTTTAACCTCTTAATGCTCTTATCGCCTCGGCATAGTCATCGCTCCCGAAAACAGAGCTCCCTGCTACGAGAATATCCGCGCCGGCATCAATCGCGGCACGCGCGGTTTTTCCGTTTATTCCTCCGTCAACCTCAATCTCGCATGTAAGCCCGAGTCTGTCTGTCTCATGTCTAAGCTCGCGCACCTTGCTAAGAGTGTAAGGAATAAGGCTCTGACCCCCGAAACCGGGCTCAACGGTCATCACGAGCACCATGTCGCACAACCGGAGATGCGGATATATGCTTGAAACAGGCGTCCCCGGCTTCACCGACACTGAGCTTTTACAGCCAAGGCTTCTTATATCACGCAACACCGCACCGACATCAGAACAAGCCTCATAATGTATTGTTATGATATCTGCCCCGGCATCTGCAAATTTTTCGATATATCGCTCCGGTCTGTCTATCATAAGATGTACATCAAAAATCATATCGGACGATTTCCGTATTGATTTTATAACCGGTATTCCAAAAGATATGTTAGGGACAAAAATGCCGTCCATAACATCGAGATGCACCATATCGGCACCCGCATTTTTTATATTTGTGAGCTCCTCGCCGAGCCTTGCAAAATCCGCCGACAACACCGACGGTGACACCTTTATCATATATTTTTCCTTTCGCATCAGGGCACTTCATGCATTTGAATGTACCATATACATTGCTTCTGCCCTGTTTTATGTTTTTATTTTATTGTTTTCATATAGAACAAAGCATTAAGCATTTGCTTTGACATTTATACGCTGAAATTCATAATATGTTTATGGGGCGGGAAAAAGAACCGGACGGCGGAGGAGGCAAAGACAATAAAGCCCACGGATGTATGAGAAACGCGCCTCTGCCGCCTCCTTAATAATCCGGAGCGGGTGTACTCCACAGCGTGCTATCGCTCCGGTACGGCTACTGCCCCATGTTTTTTTATAGACTAATCATCGCAACGGCATGGGCGGCAATGCCCTCTTCCCGCCCGGTGAAACCGAGGTGCTCCTCGGTAGTTGCCTTTACATTTATCCTCGCACTGTCAACGCTGAGCGTGTCCGCTATATTTTTTCTCATCGTCGGAATATAACCGGCGATTTTCGGCGCCTGCATAACTACGGTCGCATCTATATTGACAATCTTTGCATTATGGCGTCCGACAATCTCACGAACACGCGAAAGCAGTACAAGGCTCGATATCCCCGCATATCTTTCATCATTATCTGGAAAATGTCTGCCGATATCACCTTCTCCGAGCGCACCGAGTATCGCATCCATCACGGCGTGAACAAGTACATCTGCATCAGAATGTCCCGCCAAGCCCAACTTATGCGGAATATCTACACCGCCGAGGACAAGCCGCCTGTTTTCGACAAGCCTGTGCACATCATAGCCGTGCCCGATTCTGTATTCCATATCCTTTTTATCTCCGTTGTATGCATCGCTCATGAGAAGATACTCCGCATATCTCATGTCATCGGGCGATGTTATTTTTATATTGACGCTTTCGGTGATGACCGGGAATACGGGGACGCCGATCTTTTCCATATACATATTATCATCGGTATAGCTTTCATTTGAAAAGTCTATTGCCCGTCTGTAAAGCCCGGCAGAAAATGCCTGCGGCGTCTCCGCTATCAACAGTTCATCACGGTTTACCGTCGATGTAATCATCCCGTCAGATATATGTTTGACAGTCTCCGTGACCCTGCGCGCCGCGCTCGCCGCCCCGTGCTCCTTAGCCGCACCGACTACACGAGAGATATCCCTGGGGGTTATCATCGGGCGTGCCGCATCATGGAACACAACATACCCGGCTCCGCGTTCCTCTGCGGCAAGAAAGCCGTTAGAGGCCGACTCAGAGCGCGTCTCTCCGCCTGTTACAAATCCCATAAATTTTTTATAGTCCCGAAGCATGTCGAGGCGCTCGACCTCATCACGGCGTACAACGGCGATTATTCCGTCTATATCCGGGCAGTCGTCAAAAGCACGAACGCTCCTTGATATTATGCTCTCGCCCAGGAGCATCAGTTCCTGTTTCGGAACAACTGATCCCATTCTGGTGCCGACCCCGCCGGCAAGAATAATTGCAACCGTATAATTTTTATCCATAAAATACCCCGTATTGTTGATGTCGTACCCGCAAAACCGCACTCAGATTTATATATCCGAAATAAAGTAAAACCGCCAGACAGCTGATATTAACGATAGTAAACAAAGTATACAGTATATATATGATACTTCCCGTCAATGGTATTTTTCCCTTTCACTACCACGCCGTCGCCGGACATGAGCTTGCTGATATCGGTCTCGGTTGCCGGGGCTACATACAGGCGATCGGCAGATGTATCAATTATAAAATTTCCGTCCTTGAGAGTAAGTGCTCCACCTCTCCCCACAACATTGTCATTTTCATCGATTCTCTCGGTTACATAGCGTATGACACGCCCGTGATTTTCTTTTGCCGCCTCGAGGCGGAACTGTGCACTGCCTTCCTTAGGGCGTTTATTGAAAATTTTACCGAATATTGACATAACCCCTCCGAATTATGAGGATAAAGCGCGGCATAATATTGAATGTAACATTTGCCGGCGCGATATTGCGACACAATGTAAAATCAAGCGACAACAATATCTGCCCTGTTTTTTCATAAATTCGCTATTTCCTTTCCCATTTTACCACATTTCGATATAAATTGGAAGCCGTTTTTTGATTTTACAAAAAATATTATTGATAATACAAGAAAATCTTCAGAAAAATTTGAAAAACTCTTGCAATTTTATTTTTCCTGTATTATAATAATAACACCGGTGGGTCAAAGTGGGGCTTTGTGATTACATATTCCCTACGAAGAGCCATAAATCCGTATAATTAATCATTAAACGGACATCCGGAAAACAAATCGGGAGGTAGCATATGTCGCTGGTCGGTTCGGCTGTACATTCTCTGGACTCAAAGAAGCGCGTTTTCGTTCCGGCAAAGTACCGCGACGAGCTCGGTGATGTCTTTTACATCACGCGAAAAATAGACGGCTATCTGTCGATATACACCGCTGAGGAATGGGACAAGTTCGTTGAAAAAATATCCTCAATTCCGGAGTCTGACGGTGCTGATCTTCAGGATTACTTTCTCGGAGTCGCACAGAAGTGTATTCCGGATGCAAACGGCAGAATAATCATAAACGATGACCTTCTCCGCCATGCCGGTATAACAAAAAACATTGTGTTTATAGGTATAGGAAAGCAGATCCGCGTCTGGTCAGAGGAAGCGTGGAATGAGCGCGAGGCGGCACGCGACAATACATCGCTGAAGGAAAAGATGAAGAAATACGACTTCTGATTTTCCGCGGAGGCAAAATGTCAGAGATAATTTTCCAACATACTCCGGTTCTTCTCCGTGAATGTATTGAAGGACTCGCAATCCGTGACGGTTATACATATGTGGACTGCACTACCGGAGGCGGCGGACATTCATATGAGATTGCAAAGCGCCTCGGCGCCGGCTCCCGGCTGATATGTCTTGACCGCGATAAAACCGCAATTGAGGCGGCGCGCGAGCGTCTGCGTGAATTCGGCAAAAAAATAACCTTTGTAAACGAAAACTACTCCGAACTCGGTGGTATACTCCGTGGTCTCGGTGTGGACAACCTCGGCGGGGTTCTCGCCGATCTCGGCTGCAGCTCTTATCAGTTCGACACTCCGGAGCGGGGATTTTCATATATGCATGATGCCCGCCTCGATATGCGAATGTCCACAGATGACGAGCTCGACGCCTATGAGGTGGTCAATAATTACTCTGAGGACGAACTTCGCAGAATAATTTTTGAGTACGGCGAAGAAAAATTCGGTTCCCGCATAGCCTCTGCTATTTGTTCACACCGCGCCGAAAAACCGATAGAAACCACACTGGAGCTTTCCGAAATAATAAAAAATGCAATTCCGGCGGCTGCCCGCATCGGAGGACCCCACCCCGCAAAAAGAACATTCCAGGCAATACGGATAGAGGTAAACGGAGAGCTCGCCGGAATATCGCCTATGATACGCTCTGCGGTGAACGCACTTGTTCCCGGAGGTCGCATAGCGATAATATCTTTCCATTCGCTTGAAGACCGGGCTGTGAAAAATACTTTCAGAGATTTAATGAAAGGCTGTACCTGCCCGAAGGACTTCCCTGTCTGCGTCTGCCACAATAAACCAAAAATCAAAGAGGTTTACAAAAAACCTATTCTTCCGGGCGAAGAAGAACTTACGAACAATCCGCGCTCCAGGAGTGCAAAGCTCCGGGTAGCCGAGAAATTATAACATTTATAACAGAAGGAGAAAAATCACCATGGCTTGCACAAATGTTTACGAGAAGCTGTACCTTAATATGAGAAACAGATTTACCGTTGAAGATAAAAACCAAGATATGACTCTCGGCGAATACATGCTCATGAAGTCGGAGCAGACCGCCCTTGCAGTAAAAAACAATAACACAGCCCTCGCGCCCATTGTAAGTCACGGCGGAGTAGCCATTCTTGAGGGTGTCAGGGACTACATATACGATAAGCTTGTAATAAAGACACCTCCGGCTAAGGAGAAAACTATCTTCCGCTTCCCCTTCAGAACCTCCATTACATCATTCTTCTCTGCGGTGGCTGTTTGCGCACTGCTCATTTCATGCGCCGT
>CALDMI010000177.1 GCA_937914815.1 uncultured Clostridia bacterium | reverse complement strand
AGAATGGCATATTCGGGTTTCCGGAAAGCTCTACACCGTCGGTAACGGTGACAAACTTATCCGTTACAATACAGTTAAGCGTCGCATTCTTCTCCACTCTCGTTCCATAGAACAGAACCGAGTTGCGTACGACAGCCCCTTTTGCAATGTGAACACCACGGTAAAGCACGGAATTTATAACCGTACCTTCTATAACGCAGTCATCTGCTATCATGGAGTTTTCAACATGTGCGCCTGCCTTATAGAGCGTCGGCGCAGAGTTGTGTACCTTCGTGAGTATCGGCGCGTCCTTTTTGCCGAGAAGTGATTCGCGCGCGTCGGCATTACCCACAAGCTCCATGGAATGACGGTAATAATCGAGGAAACTTGAAACCGATGCGGCATACCCATCATAACAGTATGTGCGGTAATTCTCGTATTTGTAATTGTGCAGGAGCACAGATGTAAGGCTGTTTATTCCGTACGCAGCAGCCTCTTCTATAAGTTTGCGCAGATACGCCGTCTTCATTACAAGAACAGAGAGAGAAAGCTCCGGGTCACGCTCGTTATAAACGCTGCTGAGCGCCATATCAGTAACCTTTCCCGCTACGGATGAGAGCATGAGGCGCGATGTCTTTGATGAGTAATCGGACGCAACAAGCTTCGTAACAAAAGTTACGTTCGCCCCTGTCATCTCATGCTGCCTTATAACATCCGTAAGGTCTATACTGAAAACGGTATCAGAGTCCATGAGCACTACCGTATCCTCGCGGATCTCGTCAATATACTCCTTCATGCTCATCAGCGCCTCCATATGCGTTGAATAGAGCTTTGCGGAAGCCGAATGAGCCGTCCCGTACGGAGAGACAAAATTAATACCTCCAGCGCGGCGCGCAAGATCCCAGTCCTTACCGCTTCCGATATGCTCGGCAAGTGAACGGAAATTGTAATTCGCGACTATATTGATATTCGTGATATTTGCGTGAACCATATTCGACAGGCTGAAATCTATAAGTCTGTAACGGCACGCGAACGGAATTGCCGCAACCGTCCGGTCTCCTGTAAGTCTCGAGAGAGTGTTACTGTTCAAGCTCGAGAAAATTATTCCTGCTGCACTGATTGCCATATTTCACTCCTCCTCTTTACGCGTCCTGACCGTATTTGCCGCTTATTGTGCTTCCCTTTGCAACAACGGCAATCTTGCTCTTTCCCGCGCCCGGTATTCCTACCGTCGCACCGGATGTAATTACACTGTCAGCATCGACAATTGCCGTGTTCACCTGTGCTCCGGACTGAACCGTTACATCATCCATTATCACCGAATCGCGCACTACTGCGCCCTCTTCGATTGTGACTCCGACCGAGAGTATTGAGTTCTCAACCGTGCCCATTATCCGGCACCCCTCTGATATCATGGAATTGACGACGCGACATCCAGCCGAAAGATATTGCGGTGCGCGCGCCGAATTTCTCGAGTATATACGGAAATTCTTGTCGGAAAGATTGAGCACCGGTTCGTCACCTATAAGATCCATATTTGCTTCCCAGAGTGAACTTATTGTTCCGACATCCTTCCAGTAGCCGGAAAATTTATAGGCATACAGCTTTTCGCCGTTTGCAAGAAGGTTCGGTATTACATTCTTACCGAAGTCGTTCGACGAATTGTCATCAGCCTCGTCTATCTCGAGATATTCAATGAGCGTCTGCGTATTGAAGATGTATATACCCATCGACGCCTGATTATTCTTCGGATGCTTCGGCTTCTCCTCAAACTCATATATTGAGCCTTCGGGAGTCGTATTGCATATGCCGAAGCGGCTCGCCTCCTCCATGGGTACGGTTATGGTGGCTACGGTGCATGCCGCGCCGGTGGATTTATGCTGATCGAGCATCTTGGAATAATCCATTCTGTATATGTGGTCGCCGGAAAGTATAAGCACATAATCAGGGTTGTACTGCTTAATGAAATTGATGTTCTGGTATATTGCATTGGCTGTTCCCTTGTACCATACCGACGACTTGTTGCCCTGATACGGCGGGAGGACGGAGAGGCCGCCGCGTGTCCGGTCAAGATCCCACGGATCGCCGTTTCCTATATACTCATTCAGCGCGAGC
Organism: uncultured Clostridia bacterium; assembly: GCA_937914815.1. GTDB lineage: Bacteria > Bacillota > Clostridia > Oscillospirales > CAG-272 > UBA1740. The sequence continues at coordinate 602 of CALDMI010000177.1, read as the reverse complement.
GGCTGATACTGTGTAAGGACGCCGACCGTATCAATACCGGAGTTTATGCAGTTGGACAGAGGAAAATCAATTATGCGGTACTTACCGCCGAAGGAAACCGCCGGCTTTGCCGTCTGCTTTGTTAGGTCATAGAGGCGCGAGCCCTGACCGCCGGCAAGAAGCATGGCAATACATTCTTTCTTAAAGTACATTGTCTTCACCAGTTCGCGTATGTTTTTTTGCGCCTTTCTTTTCAGTATATATCGCTCCGGACAACGCCGGAACAGTAAGCTGCCTGTAGGTAATCCCCTGAAGTCTGCAAGCAACAATTGAGAACTTTGAATCAGGATAATCTCCTGTCTGGAAAATGCACTCGTATCTGTTTTCTATAGGTGCGCTGAAGCTCACCGTCTGCTCTGCACCGGAAAAGTTCAGAGCAACGACAAGGCTGTCCCCCTTCCGGTTCTTCCTGCGGAAAACCACCGTGGATTTCGATGCCTCATCCGGAAGTATCCACTCAAACCCATCTTCCGAAAAATCGCTCTCCCAGAGCTCGCTATGTGCAAGATAGAAGTTATTGAGCGCCGCGACATACTGCCGAAAGCCCCTGTGCATCGGATAAT
>CALDMI010000176.1 GCA_937914815.1 uncultured Clostridia bacterium | reverse complement strand
AAAAAATAGGGCTCCCGCCGCTTGAAAAACACTGACACCGGAGGGCATTATGTATTACGGCGCAATAAAGAAATGCGATATAGCGAACGGACCCGGCGTGCGTACCTCTCTCTTTGTCTCCGGGTGCAGAAATCACTGTGAGGGGTGCTTCAACCGCGAGACATGGGCGTTCGATTACGGTGAGCCGTTTGACAGCGCGGCAGAGGAGGAGATTTTCTCCTCTCTTGACAATTCCTATACCGTCGGGCTGACCGTCCTCGGCGGTGACCCCATGGAGCCGGAGAACCAGCGCGCGCTCCTGCCGTTTCTCCGCGAGTTTCGCCGCCGCTTCCCGGATAAGAGCGTCTGGCTCTATACCGGAAATCTCTATGAGGAGCTTACAGGCGAGAGCGGAAATTCCGAAAAACACCTCGACATAACGCGTGAGCTCCTCTCATATGTCGATTTCCTTGTCGACGGGAGATTTGTCCTCGCGAAGAAAAATATCGGGCTCCGCTTCCGCGGCTCGGAAAATCAGAGAATTATAGATCTCCGGAAGACCGAAGCAGAGGGGCATGTCGTCATATGGGAGGGCTGCTCCGGCGACCGTCTCTACGGAAAAAAGAGCAGCGAGAAACAAGACAGCGAAAAATAAGAAAACAAGACACGAAAAGAACGCGAAAGGGAGAACAGAAAATGAGAGTAAGAATAAAACTTCTGACGGACGGCGCCGTCGTCCCGACCTATGGCACGGAGTTTTCCGCGGGCGCCGACCTTTACGCCCTCGGGGGAGAGGACATAACCGTAGAGCCGCACTCCACGGTAATGGTACATACCGGCATCGCCGCCGAGATACCGACGGGGTATGTCGGGCTCGTCTATGCGAGGAGCGGACTGGCGACAAAGCGGTCGCTCGCCCCGGCGAACAAGGTCGGAGTTATCGATTCGGACTATCGCGGCGAGATAATGGTCGCCCTGCATAACCACTCGGACGCACCGCAGAGCATAGCGGGCGGAGAGAGAATAGCACAGCTTGTTATCGCACCTTACGTAAAGGCGGAGTTTGAGACTGCGGACTCTCTCGGGGATACCGAGAGGGGAGTAGGGGGCTTCGGCTCCACGGGCAAGTAACCTCTGGCTTTGCAGCTTTGGAAAGAGCGGAAAACAAGTTTTCCCATCGTCGGCTGTGTGGCTCATCGTATGTAAATACGATTATCGCCGCGCATCCGGCGATTCTTTCGCAAATCTGCTTCGCCAGAGGTTTTGTAACTCTTTAATATCGAAAAACAATTTCTCCTATCGTCGGACATGCTTCACCGGCTGGCTTTGCTTACAATATACAATAGTATATTTTGCAACCTGCACAAAAGCGGGTTGTATTTTTTTATGTGGCGATGCGAATTTTATCGCAACAATGCTACTATTTTTATAGTAATTTACAACGGGTTGTGGTATCATTAATACAGCGAACAAAACATATCTCTTGAAAGGAAAAAATGATATGAAAAAATCACGGAAATTTCTGCGTGTTGTCTCGGGGATCCTCTCCGCGGCTCTCATGCTGTGCGCGCTCCCGCTCGGGCTCGTTATAACCGGGCATGCAGTCGCGCCCGACGCGCCGACAGAACTCGCGGAGCTCTCACAGTACCTCCATGCGAGCGTGACAACAACAGACAACCATGTCGGTCTTACGGCGAATGTCCATACATATTACGACGCAAGTAAGACCTACACGGTATCGGATTTCGGCAAGCCCGGAACACCGACAATCCTGTATGTAATGAACACAAATACAGAAA
>CALDMI010000175.1 GCA_937914815.1 uncultured Clostridia bacterium | reverse complement strand
GCACATGACGCTGAATATACCGGACACAAGCGCCACCGTAGGACCGAAGCCGGTAAAGCGGGAGAGGCGCGCATAGATTATTATATCCTCAATTCCCATTACTATGGCGATTATTCCGTAGATTATGACCGCGCCGGTCAGGACGCTGTCCGGGCGGATGAATGTAAAGACGCCGAGGGCGACGAGGAGAAGCCCCACAACAAGCTCACACCAACCGAAGCCGAATTTTCTTTTCATCAGACCGTCTCCTCCCCTTTAAGAATTTTCATGAACTCGCTGCCGGTTATGGTTTCCTTTTCGTAGAGGTAATTTGCGAGCTCGTCGAGCTTTCCGCGGTTTTCGGTGAGAATACGGCGCGCCTTTTCATGCTGTTCCTTGACGGTTGCGACGACCTTACGGTCTATCTCCTTCTGCGTATCGGCGGAGCAGGAAAGCGAGGTATCGCCGCCGAGATACTGATTTGTCACAGTCTCCATGGCAACCATATCGAACTCGTCCGTCATGCCGTATCTTGTGACCATCGCGCGGGCGAGCCTTGTCGCCTGTTCTATATCGTTCGAGGCGCCGGTCGTCACCTGTCCGAACACAACCTCCTCTGCGGCGCGACCGCCTGTAAGAGTTGCTATCTTATTTTCAAGTTCCTCTTTTGTTAAGAGAACCTTATCGTTTTCCTCCACCTGCATGGTATAGCCGAGGGCGCCGGAGGTACGGGGGATTATGGTTATCTTCTGCACGGGGGCGGAGCCGGACTGCATCGCGGCGACGAGGGCGTGTCCTATCTCGTGGTAGGACACTACGCGCTTTTCCGCGTCGGTCATTATTGCGTTTTTCTTCTGATAGCCGGCTATTACGACCTCGATACTCTCCTCAAGGTCTGCCTCCTCTACGACGGTGCGCCCGCTGCGCACGGCGCGGAGCGCCGCCTCGTTTATGATATTCGCAAGCTCTGCACCGGAGGTGCCCGCCGCCATTCTCGCTATTGTATGGAAGTCGACATTGTCGGCTGTTTTAATCTTCTTCGCGTGGACGCGGAGGATAGCCTCACGCCCGGCGAGGTCCGGGAGCTCTACGGGGACGCGGCGGTCAAAGCGGCCCGGGCGGGTTAATGCGGGGTCAAGGGACTCCGGGCGGTTTGTCGCCGCGAGGATTATGACGCCGTTATTGCCCTCGAAGCCGTCCATCTCGGTGAGGAGCTGATTCAGGGTCTGCTCCCGCTCGTCGTTGCCGCCGAGCTGTCCGTCGCGCTTCTTTCCTATCGCGTCTATCTCGTCTATAAAGACTATACACGGCGCCTTTTCCTTTGCCTGTCTGAAGAGGTCGCGCACCTTTGACGCGCCCATGCCGACGAACATCTCAACGAACTCCGAGCCCGACATCGAGAAGAACGGAACGCCCGCCTCGCCCGCGACTGCCTTTGCGAGCATGGTTTTACCGGTGCCGGGAGGTCCGACAAGCAGGACGCCCTTAGGCATCGAGGCGCCGACGTCCGAATACTTTTTCGGGTTATGGAGATAGTCGACAATTTCGGCGAGGCTCTCCTTTGCCTCGTCCTCTCCCGCGACGTCAGAAAATCTTATTCCGTCGGTCGAGGGGACATAGACCTTCGCATTGCTCTTTCCCATTCCGAAAGCCATTGCGTTCGGTCCTCCCTCCTGCGACATCATCTTCTTCGCCATATACTGTCCGAGGGCGATGAAGATGAGTATCGGGAGGACAAAGGTAAGAAAGAAGCTGAGCAGAGGTGATGTGCTGCGCTCTATCTCCTTTGAGAAGGTTGCGCCGGCGGCATAGAGCCGCTCCGAAAGGTTGGGGTCGGTCATCGCCCCGGTCTTATAAATCTGCTTTGAATCCTTTACGGTGAAAACGATCTGTGAGTCGCCTACCTCGACCTCGTCGATGTTCTTCTCCTCGATCATTCTCATGAATGTGCCGTAATCGACCTCTTTCACCCTCGCGTTTGCGATAAGCGGAGAGACCATATTGAACACGAGAATAACAAGCAGGACAATAAGGTAGTAGTAGATCAGCGGCTTTTTCGGTGATTTGACTTCCTTCATTTGCAAAAACTCCTTGATTTACTTTAGAGTATGTAACCCGGGGTGCCGTATCTTTCAGGGTCTTACAAAGTGATTATATATTTTGCATTTTGCCGTCTCAACATATATTTTGTTAAATTTTTGTGCGCGGGTGCGTTAGTAGGACAAAAGTGCGATATTGGTATGCTTACGGTTTCCGACTTTTTTCGATTTACATCTCAATATGCAAAATAACCTTTTGAAAATGGGTTGAAATCTTTCCAATAGTGTGGTAGAATACGGTGGTAATATTCAAGCAAAGCGTGCAAAAAAACCGAGGAATAAAAACATTGATATCATTTGCTAACGATTACACAGCCGGGGCACACCCTGATGTATTACAGAGACTCATTGAGACCAATGCGGAGGCTCTCAGCGGGTACGGCACGGACACCTACTCTGCCGCGGCGAAAGAAAAGATACGGGCGGCGTGTGGCTGTCCGGGCGCCGACGTATACTTTCTTGTCGGGGGGACGCAGACAAATCAGGTGGTTATAGGCTCCCTGCTCGACGACTGTGAGGGGGTCATAGCGGCGAGGACCGGGCACATCAGCGTCCGCGAGGCGGGCGCCATTGAGTACACCGGGCATAAGGTCATAGCGCTCCGCAGTAAGGACGGCAAGCTGTCTGCCGAAACGGTAAAAGAATATCTCACCGGATATTATGCCGACGGCGGGCACGGGCACATGGTCTATCCCGGGGTGGTCTACATATCCTATCCTACGGAATACGGCACGCTGTACTCAAAAAAAGAGCTTACGGAGCTCTGTTCTGTATGCAAGGAGTATTCCCTGCCCCTCTATATTGACGGCGCGCGGCTCGGGTACGGGCTCGAATCTCCGGAATGTGACATAACCCTCCCGGAGCTCGCGGGGCTGTGCGACGCGTTCTACATTGGGGGGACGAAGGTCGGCGCGCTGTGCGGCGAGGCGGTGGTATTCACCGGGGCAAAAGCACCGCGTCACTTTGTAACGAAGATAAAGCAGCACGGCGCGCTCCTCGCTAAGGGACGGCTGCTCGGCGTGCAGTTTGACGCGCTGTTCACCGACGGGCTCTATATGAAAATAAGCCGGCACGCCATAGACATGGCAATGCGGCTGAAAGAGATACTCGCGGAGCGTGGGTACCGCTTCTATGTCGACTCGCCGACAAATCAGCAATTTGTTATTCTCGGGGACGAGGAAATCGAGAGACTTCGCGGGTGGGTTGACTTCAGCATATGGGAAAGATATGACGGGAGCCACGCGATAGTAAGATTTGCGACAAGCTGGGCAACCACAGAGGCGGACATCGCGAAGCTGCGGCGGGTGATGGAGGAATAAACCGGATTTTTGCATTGCGCGGTGGTTGACTTTACATTCCGACGTGTGATAAAATATTGAATGTAATTCAAATGCGTATTCTTTGCGCCCGGAGGATAAAAATGAAGATCAAAAGAACGTTAATTGCATTATGCCTTGTGCTTATGCTGGCTGTTGCCATTCTTGCCGTCTCGTCCTGCTCGGACGATGACAATTCTGACCCCGGCTTTGCAAAGCACAGCGTCACGGTTAATTCAACGGACGAGTGCGCCGTTTCGGTAGACAAAAGCGAAGCGGAGTTTGCCGAGACCGTTACAGTTACGCTTGACCTCAAGGCTACCGACAAATACGTTGCGAGGGTGACCTACAACGGAAATGACGCAACAAAGCGCTCCGACAGCACCTACGAGTTTCTCATGGGAAACGACAACGTGAGCGTCGCCGTGGAGCTCAAGGCTTATGAGCCGCGGCTCTCCGACGGAAACGGCTTTGCGACATTTTCAACCACGAACCCCACAACCATTGCAAGGAACAACGGCAGAATTGATCTGACAATCACGCTGAACGGCAGCTATATGACCATTCTCGACTGGGAAATCAGGTCGACAAATCAGGCGGTTATCCCCGGCTCAAGCGTCAAAAAATCGTATGCAGATCTCGCCGATGCCGGCGCGATTTCCGCACAGACGGAGACCGCAAGCTACAGCAATCTTATAACTGCGCTGACAATAAGCATTGACACAGATAAAGCCGTGACCGGAAAAACCTTTCTGCTTATAGACCTGAGAAACGGCAACACCTCCTCACAGACTGCAAGCCTCGTTGTGCCGATTACCGTAGCCGACGAAATCGTCACCGCAAAGTGGCAGGAGACGCTGGTTTTCGACGTTTCCGCACTCCCTGCGGAATTAAAACGGGGAAAATTCAACGTATATGTTACCGACCTTGATTTTGTTGCGGGCAGCGACAACAAGGAGTATCAGAATTTCATAGAGGTTGAAGCCGACGCCGACGGGCACGTGGAAATCGGGATAGAGTATGTGCCGGGGCGCAGGTACTACGTTGCGCTCTGGGTTATGAACGACGACGGCTCGCTCACCTGTTACAGGCTCCTTGACACGGTCGGCGCAGGCTCGAGCGCCGGGGGCTACAATCAGCTGAACAAGAGTACGCTTACCTTTATTTCGGACGGCGTCACGCTGGAGATTATCGTCGCGAACGAAGTAGTGGATTAAGCTTTGATTAATATTTGAATTAAAAAAAGGAACCTGCGCTTGCCACGGCAAGCGCAGGTTTTGTTTTTTGAAATATGAGGATTTATGTGTCAATGGTAATCCACATAGTGGGGTGGACGCAGACGCCACCGGTAAGTGGCTGCGCCATCTTTTGTAGAACCGCTACACCTATGTATAGTTTATTTCTTTGTTTTGAGTATGCGCCATACACTTCGCTCGGAGTAATTATACTTTTGTGCCAATTGCGGTATGTTATTGCCGTCATATTCACTTATAATAGCCTTGTGTGTGTATTCCTTTGAAAACAATCTGCTCGGAAATGAAATTTGCGTTCCGCGGAACAGTCTGTATATCGCCAATGCATTTTCAACGCCGATTTCATCGGCAATATCCCTGTACACATCATTAAGCCCATCAAGGTCTTTTTTCAACAATGCCACCTCCGGAGTTTCGACCAAATAGCGGTTTAATGACATAATATCACCCCCGACACAGCATAACAAATGACATTGTCATTGTATTTGTCACTTATCTTGCAGTATAATGATTTACGGTGAATGAAAAAACCCATAAAAAGCCCCTTTCCGGACAAAGTTTTCGTCCGGAAAAGAGCTTGTAATTTTCGCGAATACATGTAACTCAAAAGCAATTCGGTGTAACCTTATTTGCTTTTGGAAAACGATATGGTATAATGTACTCGGTGATATTGCAGCTTTATTATACACGAAAGGAACTTTACAATGACTGAACAAAACAGTGCTGTAAAAGAAGTGGCGTTAGAAAATATTATTACTTCGGCAGTACAAATTCCCGGGGTGAAGGTCAGCCGGGATAAGTTTCTGACTGAAGTTTTTGCTACAGAAGATGTAAAAATCCAGGATGTTTTGGATTTTGGACCGGTAGAAGCAAAAGTATCCGAAGAAAAATTAGCCGCTATTTCAAACAAACTGATATTTAAACGTACAAGTCAATCCTCTGTCGCTTCGTTTGCCGTCGGAATTCCCGGCGGCTTGGCAATGGCTGCCACCATACCTGCTGATGTACTACAGTTTTTTGGTATGTCGTTAAGGCTGGCGCAAGAACTGTCTTACCTATATGGCGCACAAGATCTTTGGCAAGACGGGCAGGTTGATGATGAAAAAGTGAAAAATCAACTGCTGCTATATTGCGGCGTTATGTTTGGCGTTTCCGGTGCTGTGTCAGGGGTACGGGTTTTATTTACACAGATCGCAAAAACAACACTTAAAAAATTACCGCAACAAGCTTTAACAAAAACATTTTGGTATCCGATTATCAAGCAAATTGGCAAAGCAATAGGTGTCAAGGTTACAAAAACCACAGTGGCACAAGGATTTTCCAAAGCGATTCCGGTAATCGGCGGTGTTATATCGGGTAGTATAAATTTTGCGTCTATGATGCCTATGGCAAATCGTCTGCAAAAAGCACTCGACAGCGCCGCTTTCGGATATACAGAAGAGGACTTTGAAAAAGACATTATTGAAATTACTGCTGATAAGCCCGCCGAAGAAAAAGATATAAAAGCGAAATTCGTTGATGGTAGTAAAAAAACAATAAGCAGCATTTCCGGACTGTTCACAAAAAAGCAACCATCTGAAGCCTCACGAAATAACGATGCTTTTGAAGCACTGCAAAAGTTATCCGAATTAAAAGACAGCGGTATTATCACAGAGGAAGAATTCACTCATAAAAAGGCGGAATTATTGGCTAAGATTTAACAAACGACCTGGCTATCATCTGTGCCAAATATGAAAGAATGGAGGGTAGATAACAATGCCTAAAAACAAATGGATTTCATTTTTCTTATGCCTGCTTTTCGGGCTGTTCGGAGCGCATAAATTCTACGAGGGGCGGATACTCCTCGGAATACTGTACATTTGCACTGTGGGGCTTTTCGGAGTAGGCGTAATTGTTGATTTAATTATATTATTCTTCAAGCCAAATCCATACTATCCGTAAAATGAACATGCACTTTTTTGAATTTTTTGTTGCGGAGGCGGGAAAGAAATAAATAGCGAAATATCCGGCTGTGTCGGAGGTGAAATAATGCGCTTTCGCGCATTGTGGACTTCTTCGTTTTTCACTGTTGCTTATTACTTTCCAAAAATCGGCAAAATAAAGAAAATGAAGAGTGAAAAAGTAAAAATCGGCAAGCATCAAATGATGCCTGCCGATTTTTGGTGCGGGTAACAGGAATTGAACCTGCATGACCTTGCGATCACAAGAACCTGATGGTAATGACACCTCGGTGAAAGGTTTTGCCATACCTCATTATCTCACCCACAGTATAACTAAATGGCAAGAAAAACAAGTGTGTTTGATATCAATATTCGTCTAAGTCGTGATCTCTGATAAACCTTTCAAACTGCCATTCGGGGCCGTTAAGCAGAAGCTCCAAAAGCGTTTGTTGAAGTTCACCCTTTTTCATACTACAAACACACTCCTGTACTCTGTCGAGTATTTCTTCTTCCCACTTTTCTTCATCTTCTCGTGCCTTCATATATTCCTGATAAAATCGTACTGCTTCTTCGGGATACGCAGTAAAATATGTTGCAATCATATGCTTGCACACGATACGCTTACCATTGGCGTGAGGACAGTTACAAGTTGATTTTCTCGGATGCGTAATGTCGATTTTCACCGTATACGGCTCACTCGCAGTTCCTACAACATCAGCGGCAAATACCCCGGCACTTATTTCCGTTAGGTTTTTAACTTTTTTGTTTTCATAATAGTCGTGTCCGCGAAAAAGTGACGCAGAGCTTGCGCATTCGAGCAATCCCATAGAATAACTCCTTATTTCTTATATTCGTGCGGCCGTTCCACATTGTCTCCAATCTTTTTGTAACGACATATAGGTGACAAGTCAACCTGTCCGTACCGACTCATCTGCATGTACTATAACATAAAACCGTGAGCATTGCAAGCATTACGACTTGAAAAACAGCCGAAAAAATGGTATAATCAATTCAGAAAGAATAATCCCCATGGAGGACTCGCCATGCCATACGACAAAGAGACGCGGGATGCGCTCCAGGCATATTATGAAACACACGATTTTACCGGAAGTATCCCTGCCTTCGATGACAAAAAACATACGCCCGCACAACTGCAGATTTATGCCAAGGCGAAAAAGTTTTTTGCACAGTCATAGCTGAAGCTCCTTCCAGAAACGGGCAACAAGCGCTCTATGAGAAATTTCTCAAAAAACTATCCGCTGAACTGCCTGAAAGAAGGCGACGCGGCGTACATTGCGGACA
>CALDMI010000174.1 GCA_937914815.1 uncultured Clostridia bacterium | reverse complement strand
TCCTGTCGGATAGGTCGAGAGTAGGGCGTCAGCCCGCCGGATAATCTCCGTGAGCGCCGCGTCTATCTCCCCATCGCTCATGTCGCCGAGGTCCTCGTCCGGGTAGTCGATTCTTGCGTAAATGTCGCCGAGCAGGGAGGTGAGCGCCGCGCGCAGCTTCTCCGTTTCGCCGCGCAGTGCAGACCGCGCACTGTCGGAGGAGAGGCGCACCTGCTCCTCCGTCTCTGCGTCAAGGAGCATGCCTATCCCCTCCGCGTCGGTGAGCGTCAGGCGCCCGTTTATAAACGCCCTCTGTGTAAACTCTCCGGCGCGCGCCATAGTAGCCCCCGCCGAGAGCACGGCTTCAAGCACCATGCGCGTTATGAGCACCCCGCCGTGGCAGGATATTTCGGCAACATCCTCACCCGTGTATGAATTCGGGGCAGGGAAGAGCGTCAGAATACCGTCATCTATTCTCTCACCGTAGCGTACAATATCTCCGTATACCGCCATGCGCGGCGAAATCTCGCGCACCCCTTTTCCCGAGCGCGGGAAGAATACCCGCCCGGCAACATCAAAGGCTTCGTCGCCCGATATTCTTATAACGGCGACCCCACCCTTGCCGGGTGGGGTCGATATTGCTGCTACTGTCTTGGCGGCGGAGTGCATTACTCCCCGTCGCCGCTTTTGGCGTCGGTCTCCTCGGAAGAGTCGGCTGTCTCGTCCTCTGTGTCGGTCCCGTCGCTCACCTCTTCGCGGAGCGCGGGCGACTCGGGGACATCCTCCTCGGGGATCGTCTGCTCTATGGCGACAACCTCGGAGTCGCTCTCTTCAACAGGGGTGGAAACCTCGACCGACTCAATGTCAAGGGCGTCTGCATCCGGCGCAAACTCTTCCTTGAGGTCGGTTACGCGCTCCTCATCGTCCTCGGGTATCTCCTTCGGCTTCTTGTCGGTGAGATATATGACTATTCTGCGGTTGTTGTCGGTTCCTATAGAGCTTGTCGAAACGCCCTCTATCTTCTGAACCTCGGAGTGAATTATTCTTCTCTCATATGCGCTCATGGGCTCGAGCATGACGCTGCGCCTGTTGCGGAGCGCCTTGTCCGCCATTCTTCTTGCGAGTGCGCGGAGCGTCTCCTCGCGCTTTGCGCGGTAGCCCTCGATGTCTATCGTAACTCTCGACTTGTCGCGCTCGCCGTTTGCGTTCTTGTGCGCGCTCGCAAGGTTTGCGAGGTACTGGAGAGCGTCAAGTGTGTCGCCGTGGTGCCCGATGAGCACGGAGGCGTCCTTTCCGGTAATGGTAATGCGCCTTGTTCCGTCATCGCAGGAGTATAACTCTGCGACGGCGTCAAGACCGGTGTCGCTCAGCACGCCCTTTATGAAGTCATAGGACATGTCGACCCCGTCCGCAACCTCGCGGCGCTCAAACTTGAGCTCGCACTCCGGGATAACCTCGCTCTTCGGCTTCGCCGGCTCTGCCGGAGGGGTAAAGCG
>CALDMI010000173.1 GCA_937914815.1 uncultured Clostridia bacterium | reverse complement strand
TCTGTTTTGTATATTTTGAAAAGTCCATATCCGCTTACTTCGTAAGAAGATATATAATGAAGACTACCGCGCATACCGCAAGCATAACTGCGGCGGTGGAGAGCATCTTCTTCAAGGGGTAGGCTGCCGCCGCGGCTTCTCTTGCCGCGCGCTCAGAGCGCTCCGCCTGCTCCTCTGCGAGCACCTCGACCCGTGCCTTTATGTCGTCCGCCTCTGCGAGCTCATTTGCGAGAGTCTCGCACTCCCCGGTGATGAAGTCAAGCTCACCTGCAAATTCCGCGTCGTCGACCTCGCCGCGCCTGACATCGATAAGCGCATCTGCCGTGAGCGGCTTGCCGTCCTCTCCTGCTTTGACCTCTACATATGCCGAGAGGTGCGCCGCCTCGTCAGGATTGTTTGTCGGCAGGTTGTCGCGCTTTAAGAATGTGACCTCTCCGCTCGCCATGAGCCCGAGATTTTCAAAGAGAGGGAGACTTTTGTTCACCGCCTCCGTGAGTGTTCTTTTTGCTTCGTCAAGTGTCATTTTTGTTACCTCCGTTACCGTCCCTTTTTCTATCCCCGATGTTCCCGATAATCGAGAGCGCAAACTCCGAGAGCGGGAAGGCGAGGCAGAGCAGGACGAAAATATTTCCGATATAAGAATAGAGTGTGCGCGAGCCTGTCGGGACCATCTCCCCGATGATATACCCCTCGCGCAGCGGGGCGAGCGTCGTTATATCCGCGCCCTTATCCGTGATTATTCCGGATATTCCGGTGTTACCCGCGCGGACAACGTACCGCCCGGTCTCCACGGCGCGCAGCTTCGCCTGCGCGTAAAGCATGTATATGGCTGCCGAGTCCGAAAACCATGAGTCATTTGTCGGCAGCACTATCCAGTCTGCCCCTGCGTTCGCCGATGCGAGAGCAAGAGAGTCGTATATGGAGTCAAAGCATATGAGAGAACCGACGGCTCCGGCGACCTCCGTGTTTATTATGTTCGGACCGCTCCCGGGCGTCATGTCGTCTTCAAGCATCGAGATGTTGGCAAGGGGAGGGATGAGCACGGTTATAATGCTCCGCATGGGTACATACTCTCCGAACGGGACGAGCCGCCGCTTGTTGTACCTCTCCTCCGTATAGCTCCCGTCGGGATTTATCGCGAGTATCGTGTTATAGAGCCTGTCCTCGCTGTCCCGCGTCATACAGCCGTAGAGCAGCGTTACGCCGAGCTCCTTTGCGAGATTTGCAATCCGCTCGCCGTAGGAGGCGTCGGGGCTCACCTCCGTCGGTATCGCCGTCTCCGGCCAGATTATGACCTCTGCGCCGTCCGCTGCCGCCTCGCGCGTCAGCTTCTCATACCGCTGATAGGTCTCCTCGAGCGTCATATCCCACTTAACGGTTGAGGATATGTTTGCCTGTATCGCCGCGACGCGTATCGTCTCACCCTCCGTCGGAAAAGCCAGCCGTATACAGCCGAATATGAGATTGACGGCGATAACGCCTATACCGACAGAAGAGAGAAACGCCGCACGCTTCCGCGGCTCCCGCGACAGGAGTGCCAGCGCCGCGAGAGCGAGAAGCGCATTGACCGCGAGAAGAAGAAAGGTTATAAAGTAACAGCCGAAAAGTGAAGCCGACTGTATAACCGGCAGATAGTAGCTCTGCCCGATGCAGAGTCTCGCAAACGGAACCCCGAACCAGAAGAGCGTCTGAGAAAATTCGGATACGCAGAACAGCGCGGCGAGCGTGATTATCCTCGGCGCCACCGCCTCACCGAATATCCTCCGGCGGTCGAGCGCGAGAAATACCGGGAAAATGACCGCCCCGCCGACAGCCTGGAGAAACGAGAGACCGAGCCACGCGACAAACACGACGGCGAGCCCCCCGGCGCGGCTTATCCCCGCAAAGTCAAGAGGGTACATATACCAGAACCAGTGGTAGATTACGATGTAGTAGCTCATCCAGAAGACGAGTCCCGCGCGATATGCCGCGCGCTTTGTCACACTCTCCCCGTCGCGCATCGTGAGAAGAAAGAGAGCCGCAGGGACAAGGCTCACCCATTCGAGAAAGCCGATATAGCGCGGAAACGCTACCGAAAATCCGGTTAAAATGCCGGATATGACAAGCAGAAGCAACCTGCCTTTTTTCTTTGTAAGAAAATCCATGACCATATAAACCGTAAGGCACTCCCTGTGCCTTTCCTTTTCTGCATTATACTATATCCCGCGCGAAAAGTCAATTTTTATTTTGAAATCTTGCAATTCGCGGAAAAGTATGCTACAATATACGGTGGCAAACTGTTCATAAAGGAGTGAGGACATGGTTCGCGTTACAGCGGTAGACGGCGGATCTCTTGCAGAGCGGCACGGCATGCGCCCCGGGGATATGCTCGTCAGCATAAACAATAACGGAATACGGGATGTCCTTGATTACCGCTTCTATCTTGCGGAGCGGTCGGTGGCGGTGCGCTTCCTCCGCGACGGTGAGGAGCATACCGTTATCATAAATAAAGGCGAATACGACGATATAGGTCTGGAGTTTGAGTTCCCGCTCATGGATAAAGAGCGCTCGTGCGCCAATAAATGCATATTCTGCTTCATAGAGCAGAATCCGAAGGGCATGAGGGACACAATCTATTATAAGGACGACGACTCCCGCCTGTCCTTCATACACGGAAACTATATAACTCTCACGAATATGAAGCCGGAGGATATACACAGAATAGTCCGTATGAAATTCTCCCCGGTGAATATCTCCGTCCATACCACTAATCCGGAGCTGCGCGTCCGGATGATGAAGAATAAAAACGCCGGGCGCGTCCTCTCGTATCTTAAAATCCTTAAAGAGGGCGGAATACAGATGTGCGGTCAGATAGTCCTCTGCCGCGGCGTGAACGACGGGGCAGAGCTCGTAAGGACTCTTACGGACCTTGAGGAATATTTCCCCGAAATGAGCTCGGTTTCCGTCGTCCCCGCCGGGCTTACGAAATTCCGCGAGGGGCTATGTCCGCTCTCGGACTTCACAAAAGAGGAGGCGGGCACCGTTATTGATATAGTCGACAGGATAGCAGAGGCGCATAAAGCCGACACCGGCTCGCGCATGTTCTTCGTCGCCGACGAGATGTATCTGAAAGCGGGGAGGGAAATACCCCCGGCGGAATATTACGAGGGCTACCCGCAGCTTGAAAACGGCGTCGGGCTCCTCCGCTCGTTCTCAGATGAGTTCGGTATGGCGGCGGAGGATATAGACCTCCTCCGTGCAGATTTTCGCGCGCCGCGGCATGTCTCCGTCGCGACCGGCGTCGCCGCATATCCCATGATATCGTCGTTTGCCGCGCGGCTCATGGCGCTTGTCCCGGGGCTCACGGTGGATGTCTACCGCATAATCAATAATTTTTACGGAGAGAGCATAACCGTCTCCGGGCTTCTTACGGGAAAGGACCTTGCAGAGCAGCTGACAGGAAAGGAACTCGGCGAGGCGCTCTATCTCCCTGAAAACTGTATCCTGCCGGAGGAGCGGCTGTTCCTCTGCGGCATGTCGGTGGACGAGCTGTCCGCACGTCTCGGCGTCCCGGTCCTGACCTCACCCTGCGACGGATACGCCTTCGCCTGTGCCATGCTCGGCGTGACCGAGTGAGCACCGGTGCAGATAAAAATGTCAATCCCAGAAAGGAAATCTTATGTCAAAGCCGATAGTAGCAATAGTCGGGCGCCCGAATGTCGGGAAGAGCACGCTGTTCAATAAAATAGTCGGAGAGCGCCGCTCCATAGTGGAGGATACCCCGGGCGTCACCCGCGACAGAATATATGCGGAGGCAGAGTGGTGCGGAAAGCACTTTATCCTTATCGATACCGGAGGTATAGAGCCTAAGACCGACGATGCAATTCTCCGTTCCATGAGGCTTCAGGCAGAGCTTGCGATACGCTCCGCAGATGTCATAGTCTTCATGTGCGATGTGAACGCCGGACTTGTGGCAGACGACCGCGAGATAGCCGTAATGCTGAAAAAGTCAGGAAAGCCGGTTGTTATTGCCGTAAATAAGGTGGATAAGGTCGGCGATCTGCCGTACGGCTTCTACGAGTTCTATGAGCTCGGCTTTGAGCGCGACCCGATTCCGGTTTCCTCCCTGCATGGCACCGGCTCCGGCGACCTTCTTGACGCCGTACTCGCAGAGTGCGATTTTTCGGAGAACGACGGGCACGAGGAGGGCGTCATAAATGTCGCCGTAATAGGGAAGCCGAACGCCGGGAAATCCTCGATAATAAACCGCCTCTGCGGTGAGGAGCGCGTCATAGTCTCGGATGTCGCCGGCACGACGCGTGACGCCGTCGATACGAGAATAGAGAACAGCGAGGGCGTGTTCAACTTCATAGATACCGCCGGCATCCGCCGCCAGTCAAAGGTGGAGGACAGGATAGAGCGGTTCAGTGTCCTGCGGGCAAACATGGCTGTCGAGCGCGCGGATGTCTGTATCCTTATGGTAGACGCCCGCGACGGAGTGACGGAGCAGGACGAGCGCATAGCCGGAATAGCTCATGAGGCGGGCAAGGCGTGCATAATCGCAATCAATAAGTGGGACGCAGTCGAAAAGGATAACTCCACCGTAAAGGAATATACGGACAAGGTCCGCGTCGCGCTTGCCTATATGACATATGCGCCGATAATCTTCATCTCGGCTCTCACAGGGCAGAGAACTCAGAACCTCTTCGCACTTATAAAAAAGGTCTATGAGCAGGCGTCAAAGCGCGTAACTACCGGAACCTTAAATGACCTCCTCGCCGACGCGACGAGCAGGGTACAGCCCCCGTCGGATAAGGGAAAGAGACTGAAAATATATTACATGACCCAGTCGGCGGCGAACCCGCCCACATTCGTTATATTCTGTAATTCCGAGGAGCTTTTCCACTTCTCCTACCGCAGATATATAGAGAATTGTCTCCGCTCCGCGTTCGGCTTTGAGGGCACACCGATAAGGCTTGTCATCCGGCAGAAGGGCGACTCCTCCACCGGGGCGTAATTACCGGGAACACGGCAATAAAACACATAATCAGAACTAATTCAGAGGCAGAACATGTTTATTGATAACATCAAGGTATACCTGAAAGCCGGAGACGGCGGAAACGGCGCCGTCTCCTTCCACCGTGAGAAATATGTCGCGGCGGGCGGACCGGACGGCGGCGACGGCGGGCGCGGCGGCAACATAATCTTCAAGGTTGACGAGGGCGCGAATACGCTGCTCGCTTTCAGATACAAGAGAAAATTTGTAGCAGAAAACGGCGGCAACGGCATGGCTGATAAAATGCACGGGAGAAACGGAAAGGATGTGACCGTCCTTGTCCCCCCCGGAACAGTCATAAAGGAGCCGGATACCGGCAGGGTCATATTCGATATGGCGAGAGAGCCGGAGACCGTCGTCTGCCACGGCGGCAGGGGCGGATGGGGAAACCGCCATTTCGCCACCCCGACGCGTCAGATTCCCCGCTTTGCAAAGAGCGGAACAAAGGGAGAGGAGCGCGAGGTGCTGCTTGAGCTCCGCATGCTTGCGGAGGTCGGGCTGATAGGCTTCCCGAATGTCGGGAAATCATCTATCCTCTCGCGTATCTCCGCCGCAAAGCCGAAGATAGCGAACTATCACTTCACGACCCTCTCGCCGAACCTCGGCGTCGTAAAGGCGCCCGGAGAGGGAAAGGGCTTCCTCGCCGCCGATATTCCGGGGCTTATCGAGGGCGCGGCGGACGGGCTCGGTCTCGGGCATGACTTCCTCCGCCATGTGGACAGGTGCCGCCTGCTCCTCCATGTCGTCGATGTCGCCGGGACAGACGGAAGAGTACCTAAGGAAGATGTGATGAAAATAGATACCGAGCTCCGTAAATATTCACCCGCTCTTGCAGAGCGCCCGCAGATAATGGTAGCCAATAAAATGGATACTGCGGACAAAGACTCCTGCGAGTTCCGGGATTTCATGGAGTATTGCCACAGCCTCGGGCGGGATGTCGTCTGCGTTTCCGCCGTGACCGGCGAGGGTCTTGATGAGCTTGTGTGGACGGCGGCAGAGCGGCTCGCCACCCTCCCGCCCATGACTGTATATGACACAGAGGTGAGCCCGGAGGAGGAGGCGTACGAGGCTTCCGTCGGCGTCCGCGAGACGACCGTCCGGCGCGAGGGGGCGACATATGTCGTCGAGGGCGAATGGCTCTATAACTTCATGGGACAGATAAATTTTGACGATTACGAGTCCCTGAGCTTCTTTCAGCGTGTGCTGATAAAGAACGGTGTCATAGACAAGCTCCGCGCCGCCGGCGTAAAGGAGGGAGACACCGTTTCCATATACGATTTTGAGTTTGAATTTGTATATTGACGGAGGTATTTATCGCATGATGGGAAATGAACTTCTGAATACACTGGCTGTCGGCGGAGACTCCGGTAGCGTGAATCTCATTATTATCCTCGTCTGCATTGCTGTCGCCATAGTGCTTATCATCGCCGCACTCTTCTATTTCATAACGAAAAAACTTGTCGACACCGCCCTTGACCGCGATATGCCGAAGGTTGTCGAGGTCGCGTCGAAAAAGGCTTTCTCCGGCTCGGATAAGCTCGAGCAGATATTTTCTCTGCAGAAAGAATATTCGGATAAGCTCGAGGCTGTCCCGCATGAGAATGTAACGATAACATCGTTTGA
>CALDMI010000172.1 GCA_937914815.1 uncultured Clostridia bacterium | reverse complement strand
TCAAGTATCGTCTCGTCCTCTATAACCGAGAAGCGGAGCGAGCGGTCATCCGAGACTATCGAGCAGCGGAGGGTGACGTCAGAGCCGTCGTAGCCACGCGCAGTAAGATACGCCGTGCGCCCATTCTCCGAAATCTCCGGTGTTATCGTCGGCGTTGCGGCTATCCATGTAAGGTACGTCGGCGAGGAGAAGTTTATTTCGTCCTGCAGAACGACGGTAGTTCTGGAATTTGTGAGCATAAGCCCGCGTTTTGCAGATGTACACGTGCTCCCGTACTGGGGCGTCATGTCCGCGACGGCTATCGAGCCGAAGTCGTTGCTCTCAAATCTCTCTATCACCGCGTGCGCGGAATTGTTCCCGGTATACACCTGACCTAGTCTCAGAGACGAGTCGCCTGAGCGTATGAGAATGGTATTATGCGCCTCAAGCGACTTTCTGTACCAATGATAGCGCATGTAACCTACCGTCTGAAAGTAATACGGAAGATTATAGTTGTCCTGTCCCGGGTCGCCGAACCACGTGACGCCGTCGGAGCGCAGATAGAAGCTGCCGGAATCGAGGTCGGAATGTCCGCCGGAGTTTGACGGTCCGGCGTGAATACCCGTGAATATCGAGCCGTTCTGCCAGGAGGTGCGCATGGTTACCGTCTCGACAGCCTTCATGTAATAGTCGAGCGTCAGCTCCGAGGCGCCCTTGGAGAGCGAACTGTCGTAATAGAGTATATCCATAATGTCGGCGTTTATTTTCAGTGCCCTCTCCGGGTCCCGGAGAATCATATCGCGCATTTTCGCGATTGTCGGGTCGCCGTACGCCCGGCTCACATAGTAGAAGTAGGAGAGGTCAAGCCCGTTTGCCGCCGCGTCATGGTAGTTCCACATCTCCTTCATCGTGTCGGAGTTTGTGATGTAATAGGCGAAGTAATAGCTCTGTCTGAGCCCTATCGTGTCAAAATATCCGTAATCGGTTCCCGCGGAGTTCATAAGACAGCAGAGCATTCGGATATAGGTATTCGTGCCGTAGTCCCAGTACCCCGGCGACTCGGTATACGCTCCGTCCGGAGCATACTGCCGGAGGCACTTGCAGATCGAATTTATACAGTTCGACGCTACATATTTCGCCGACTCGGTATACCGTGAGTCTCCCATTAAGACAAGCGCCGCCATTGTCATACCCGAGTTACAGACGGTGTTCCAGTTGTTGTCACGGTTTATAAAGGTCCATCCACCGCTCGCGCGCTCGGAAACATGCATGACGCCGTCACGCTTTACCTGTGTATAGGATTTTCCGGAGTTCCTTATCGCATACTCGCCCATTTTCAGAGCCTTCTCGTAGAGTATCTCCGAGAGCTCGTCGCGCTTCTCCGGCTCGCTGTCATATGCGTGCCATATCCAATCGAGACCTACCGAGTAGTATGCCGCGCCGTCAGCGCAGTTGAGGAAATGTCCCTCTCCCCAGTGCTCCCATTTTCCGAGCTCCTTTGCGTAGAGGTAGAACGCATCGGCATAGACCTGCTCGCCGCTCGCCTGCCAGCAGAAAGCGAGATACTGGAGATTCTGTGTAAAGCTCTGCACACCGGAGCGCCCGCCGGAGTCGTACCCGTCGCCGGAAATTCTGTTCCCGTCCTCGTCATATTCATAGTACGGCTGACGGAGCGACTCCCGTATCTTGTCGCTCCTCCACACGAGATCGCCGTTTTCGTCGTACTTGAAGTTGCTGCCGTACGCCTGCCGTCCGCGGGCGAAATAATTATCCACCCACCGCTTGTATACCTGCTCCTCCTTGGGGAGCGTATATATGTTGCCGACCTCGTAGTAATAGCGGACGCGGTCAAACGCCGTCTCGTCAGAGAGGAGGCGCGGGTGTGTATCGACGCCGGAGAAGTTTTCTATATCCTCATATATCATATCCCCCGTCGTCACGGTGAAGAGGAGATTTTTGAGTATATCGAGCTGAGAAGTGAGCCCAGAGTAGCTATTCGAATATGACATCGCGGAATAGGAGAATACCGTAAGGGCAATGTCGCTGTTATAAAAGCAGTTGAGCCCGAAGAGGTCACATGCCATGAGCTGTGTTATGTAGATATCCTCCCCTTCCTTTTTGGGGAATTTCTCATACTGGAAGGTGTGTGCCGTGCCGTCCGTGTCCACCCATGTGTTCGCACCTGCCGTAAGGGTGCCGACGCCGGATATCTCGATAAGCGCGCCGTCGAGCGTCACGGTATTACCTGTGTATCTGACAACCGCCGAAAGAGGAATCTCCGCGGTGTTCCCCTCTATGGCGCGCGGCGCGGCGCCGGAGTCGCTGATTTTGAATTTCTCCCCGCGGGAGAGCCCGTAGGCGTAATCTCCGAGGAGCCACAGCTCACTTGTATATGTTGACGCCGCAGTGGCGCTCACTCCTCCCAAAATCATCATCCCAACGGCAAACGACAGGACGAGCAGGAGCGCGAGACAGGCGGATATTGTTCTTTTTATTACAGCGGACATTTTCCCCTCCCG
>CALDMI010000171.1 GCA_937914815.1 uncultured Clostridia bacterium | reverse complement strand
GGCAGAAATCAGCCTTGACTCCGAACGGGTAGGCGAGGTATTTTACGCCGAGCTCCTCCGCCATCCGCACAGAATCCGCGCGGAAATCGTCAGCAGTCGTGTCCGTCATCGGATAGGATTTGCCCTTTCCGTTTTTGAGTATCTTGTGATACCCGTAGGTGTGGCTCTGTATCTCGAGTCCGTCGTACTCCTCGCGCATCTTTCCGATGAGTTCCGTGGTCAGGGAGTTGCTCTTTCCGCCGAGCACATTTTCGCCTACAACAAAGCATGTGCCGCGCAGCCCGTATTTCTTCATGACCGGAAGCACATTATAATAATCCTCGGCGTTTCCGTCGTCGAAGGTTATGACAACGGTCTTATCCTCGTCAAAATTCTTCTTTCCGCAGTACCAGTCGTAAAATTCGTCCATCGAAAGGGTGCGGTAGCCGTTGTCGTGGAGATATTTCATGTTGCTTTCAAAGTTGTCGAGGTCGTTGACCCATTTGTTGTTTCTGTACTGCCTGTTCGATATCTTGTCCTCGTGCTTTACCACGCGGTGATAGGTGAGCACGGGTATTCCACGGCTCTCCTTTGCCCGGCATGCGCCGGCAGAGGCAAGAAAGAGCGAAAGGACAGTCAGCATAAGGAGAAAAAGGGCAATTCTTCTTTCTCTTCCGGTGCCGTTCATCTCGTTTACCAACCGTTTCTGCGCGTGCATGTATCGCCTGCATGCCGCCGCAATTATTTGCATTATAACACATCGCGCACGATATGTCAAGGTTTACCGGCGCGCGTGGGTTGACATTCCGGCGGCGGTATGCTAAAATAAGTCGAAGGATGTTGATTTGACGGGGCATTGCCCCGAACGGAGGAAGTATGCGTATAGTCGGAAATGTCACAGAGCGCGATTACAGAATTTCCGTCGTCATGGCGGTCTATAATGTCGAGGCGTATGTGGCTGAGGCGATTGAAAGCGTGATAGCGCAGGATATAGGCTTTGAAGAAAATGTTCAGCTTATTCTTGTTGACGACGGCTCGCCCGACGGGAGCGGGGAAATATGCGATGGATATGCCGAAAATTACCCCGATAATATTCTTGTCCTCCATAAGGAGAACGGCGGCGTCTCCTCCGCCCGCAATTTAGGGCTTCGCTATGTCCGCGGCGAGTATGTGAATTTCATGGACTCGGACGATAAGCTCTCCGCCTGTACCTTCACAAACGCCATGACATATGCGGATATATACGGCGACAGGACCGATGTCATATCCATTCCCTTCGAATTTTTCGAGAGACTCACCGGGCGCAATATTCCGCATAATCTGAAATTTGCGAAGGGCTCGAGAATAATAGACCTGCGTGAGGAGTACAGCCTCTTTCAGTTCTCACTCGGCGCCGCGTTCGTCAGACGGGAGGCGACGGAGGGAATGCATTTTGACGAGAACCTCGTCCTCTCGGAGGACGCAAAGGAACTCTACAAAATATTCCTGAAGAAGCCGACGCTCGGGCTCGCCGACGGCGCGACCTACTATTACAGAAAGCGCGCCGCCTCCGGCTCCGCCGTCGACAGCTCCATGAGGCGGAAGTCCTGCTATGCCGATCATATGCGCCGTCATTACATGTTCATGATAAACAATTATCTTGAGCACTGGGGCTATGTTCCGAAATTCGTCCAGTACGCGATTATGTACGACATCCAGTGGAAGTTTGCCACCGCTGAGATTCCCGCCGGCGTCCTGACCCCGGAGGAGAGGGAGGATTACTTTGCGGCGCGCCGCGAGGTGCTTGGCTATATCGACGACGACATTGTCTTTTCGATGAATAATCTTCCGCTCTACCTGAAATATTTCGTTCTTTCGGAGAAGTACGGGGAGCTTCCGGATTTCATCCGGGAGAGCGGAGACCTCCTGCTTGAAAATCCGTGCAGCGCGGAGAGACCGTACCGCGTCTCCGGTGCCGAGAATGTGGTCTGGTCGCTGAACTATTCGGACGGCACCGTGAAGCTTGAGGGGAGTATACTTCTTTTCAATATCTCCGAGGATGAGCCTGTCAGAATATACGGCAGGGTGAACGGAGAGCTCACGGAGGCGGAGACCGTCTCGGTCCGCCGGGTCACCTCCCTCGGAAAATTCGCCGCGAACCGGTACTATTACCGGCTTGTTATGCCGCTTGACGGTGAGCATAAGGAGACTACCACGCAGGTGATGATAGTGATGCGCGGCACGCCGGTGATAATCCGCCTGAACCGCTACGGCTTCACATCTCCGGTGTCAAATACACTCTACAAAAACTTCTACTATTCCGACCACGCGGTATTCCGCGTCGTCGGTCCGACGATACGCTCGTTCCCCTGCGGAAAGAAGGGATTTTTTGAGCGGGAGATGAGTCTGCGCCGCGAGATAAAGCTGCGCGACCCGATAGGGACGCATCGCGCGCTGCTCCTCCGCTTCATGGTGAGAATGGCGAGACTGGTAAAGTGCAGACCGATATGGATAGTCTCCGACAGACTCGACAGGGCGGGG
>CALDMI010000170.1 GCA_937914815.1 uncultured Clostridia bacterium | reverse complement strand
ATAAAGCAATACTAAAAGCATAGACCCGCCCGAGCCGGGGCGGCTCCCGGCTCGGAGATGTCATAGCTATACTCAATAACGTCGGGACCACCGTAGCAGAGTACAGGTATGACGCATACGGAAACTGCCTCTCGGTGAGCGGCTCGAATGACGAGGCTGCGGGCTGCAACCCGTTCCGTTACAGGAGGTATTACGACGAGGACACAGGGCTTTATTACCTCAACGCGAGGTATTACAACCCGAAATTACGCAGGTTTATCTCTCCTGATAACAGCGCATATCTTGATACCGGGAGCCCGCAGGGGCTGAACCTCTATGTATATTGTGGTAATGACCCGGTGAGCCATACCGACCCGAGCGGGAGATTCGGAGTTTTGACAGCTCTGATAATCGGAGCCATTGCCGGTGCTGCTATTGGGTTTGGAATTGCTACATACATTGACTACATGGACGACAACGAAGTGTTTAATGGAAGCGTTCCGTGGTATAACTATGTGTGTGCAGCATTGCTTGGCGGAATTATTGGCGGCGGTATCGGCGCCTCGATACCCTATCTTGGAGCATTTGCGGGGGCATCTGCGTTTGGTAGTGTACCCGTTGCCGGAGGGGCGGCGGCAATCGCTGTTTCTGCAGAAAAAGTAATACTTGCAGGCGCAATTGGGACGGCGACCGTCGGATATATAGGTGCAAAGTTGCTGTTTGCAAAGGGCTACGGTCCTCGCATGGGGCATCATCAACATGAAAACAGACAGTTTGACCAGTTATGTAGCGAGCATCATTTGAGCAAAGATGAGGCGAGAAGGTTGCACGACTATATATCACACCAAAATTATTCGTATCATGAAATAGAAGAAATAATATTTGAGTTGTTTAGAAAATGAAAAAATATACAGATTATATACACCAATTAGAAAATTACACTATAGATGACCTGCGGCTGATACGGGGGCTTGGAATAATTCCGACGAGGTATGAGGTCGAGATCAGCCGCGGAGATGATGTTTACATCATGAGTGCAGAGGTCAATTTCAGAGTCCTGTACAGGGGCAAAATCATTCTGTGCTTCGGGGATCTTTTCCTTGACAAAAGCCTTAATGAGCTTGCGGTAAGAAAGTACAGGGCGCAGAAAGACATCGAACTTACATTGGCGGCTGATAATATAGCGCGCACTCTGAAGCACATCCGCGGTAGGAAAATTAAAAGCGTCCGCGTTGCAAAGTGCGGAGATATTGAGCTTTGCGTCGGAGCATGTCGTATTCAGTTTCTGAATGATACGCATTATCGGGATTGGACTATTTTGGAAATCGTATCGCCGAAAATAATGACACAGTTCACGCCCGCCAGCGGTAAGTCTTACAGTCTGCCCACCGAGTTGCTTGAGGTTAAAAATTCCGGTTACGGGGGCATTGTCGCAAGCGGCGCATGGATGGAAAATCAGGACGCATGATGTGTTTATAAAAAACTTTATATCGCTTCAGATTTGCATTGGGAATGAAAAGCACCGACCGAGCCGGGGCGGTTCCCGGCTCGGTTTTGTAACAATCTGAAAAAATCCCGACAATGGCGCAGGAGAATTTATGATTGAACAACTTGAAAAGATTTTAGCTATTCTTGAAAATGAAATCCTTGATAAAAATTCTCTCTGGGGCAAGGAGCAATTAACAGGGACGGTTAAGCCGGAAATGGAAGAATTGTATGCTTGTTTCAAGGGAGGAAAGAAGTTTTTCAAATATGGCAAGAATCAGAGAATGTTAGCGTCAACATATTTGATTACCGACTCGTTGAAAAATCTCGGTGATACGGTTTTGGGAAAAGAAATCTTAAAATTACAAAACATATATAACAGAATATGAAAAACGCCCGATATAAATCCGGGACGGAGATTAAAGACATGGACTACATTAACCTTTTGAACCCTTTGACAGGGTATACAGTAAATGACCTGCGACTGATACGGGGGCTTGGAATAATTCCGGCGAGGTTTGAGGTAGAGGTCAGCCGCGGAGATGATGTTTACATTCTGAACGCAGAGGTCGATTTCAGAGTACTGTACAGGGGCGAAATCATTCTGTGCTTTGAGGATCTTTTCCTCGATAAAAATCTTAATGAGATTACGACAAGAAAGTACAGGGCGCAGAAAGACATCGAGTTCACATTGGCGGCTGATAATATAGCGCGCACTCTGAAGCACATTCGCGGCAGGAAAATTAAAAGCATCCGCGTTGCAAAGTGCGGAGATATTGAGCTTTGCGTCGGAGCATGTCGTATTCA
>CALDMI010000169.1 GCA_937914815.1 uncultured Clostridia bacterium | reverse complement strand
CGAGAACCAACAACTGGTCTGCGGTATGTATCGCCGCCGTCCTCGGCACCTACCTCTTCGTTGCGACCGACGAGGAGATAAATGAACAGCTCCCGAGAATGAAGAGCGCGATAGACTGCTATCTTCAGGGCTTCAAGGATGACGGAGCCTGCACCGAGGGGTACGCCTATTGGGTATACGGTTTTGAGTTTTTCATGATTTTCGCCGCCATGCTCCGCGATTATACGAACGGAAAGGACGCCCTCTTCCGCATCCCGAAGGTGCATAAAATCGCCCTCTTCCAGCAGAATATGGCGATGACGGAGACTGAGGGAATAAGCTTCGCCGACGGAGACGACAGCTTCCGCCCCGCCGCATGGATATCCCACTTCTTAAAGCATGAGTACCCGGACGTCGAGATACCGGACATCCCGCCGGAGAATTACTCGGGGCCCATGCTGCCGAGCGTCCTGTGGCAGGACCCCGCCCTCGCCACCGGTCAGAAAATGAACCCGAAGAGCCATATCTACCCGGATTCACAGTGGTATATCTACCGCGGAAAGTATAACTTCGCCTGCAAGGCGGGCTATAACAGCGAGCCGCATAACCATAACGATATAGGCTCGTTTATAATAGCTAAAAACGGTAAAGTAACCTTCACCGACCCCGGAAAGAACCAGTACACAAGACAGTATTTTTCCTCGGAAAGGTATGACTATCTCGTAACGTCGGGCAGGGGACACAGCGTACCGATTATAAACGGAGTATGGCAGACACAGGGAGAGCGCGTCTCCACCGTGCTGACAGCCCGCGACGGAGAGTACGAATATACGATAGATAACGGCTATAACGGTATTCCGTCGCTGAAATCTATAATTCGTCACTTCGTCTGCGAGGAGAGCGGAATATCCATGACCGATACCTTTGAGTTCACCGAGACGCCGGAGAGTATAGTAGAGCGCTTTGTCTCCCTCCATGAGCCCATGCTCGGAGCCGGGACGGTAAGCGTTCTTGACAGCACGCTTCACTATGACCCCGAGCTCTTCACCGCCTCCGTAACGAGCGAGCAGGTGACAAGACCGGGCGGCAGGGTAGACACCGTCTGGCTCACCGACCTTACGATGAAAAAGACGGAGGAGAAGAAATTCACCCTCTCTTTCCGCTTCGACTGATAAAACATAAACAAAGTGCCGCGGATATTCTTTATCCGCGGCATTCCTTTATTCTGCGTCAATATTTGAATTGTTGGCTTCCATTTTCTTTCTTTTCTCCCGCTCTTTCCACTTCTTCGGCGAGACCTTGTGCTCGGAGCTGAAGCACCGGGAGAAATACGCCGCGTCGGAAAATCCGCAAGCCTCGGCAACATCGCCGACGGTCATGTTGTCCCGTATCAGGAGCTTTTCCGACATGCGGAGCCGCTCCTTCATGACGTACGTCATAATGGACATGCCGTAAGCCCGGCGGAACTGCTCCGTAAGCGTCACGGCGCTGTAATGGAGCTGTAAGCTTATATCCGCGAGCGTTATCTTCTGCGCAATGTTTCTGTCTATGTACTGCTTTATGAGCCCAGGCACGCTCTGATTGAGCTCGGAGAGCAGGCGGTTGTCTTCAATATACCGGCAGATAATCCGGATTATCTGCTCACACGCGGCAAAGTCGCGCTTCTGCTTCTTCCCGGTCATAGAGATCCCGCGGGCGAGCGTATCATAGCCGAGCGCGGGGACAATGTGCCTCGCCGAGCTTATCATGGCGCGGTCGTCCGTGTCCGGGTCAAACCCTATCGTGACGACGAGATAGCCGTCTATCGCGTCCCTGTCGAAAATGGGGCACACCGCGCTCGTAACGCCGAAGGCACATTTGTAAAAGTAGAGGTCACGTATCTCCTCAACCTGCCGCAGCGCCGCAATGTCAGACGACATGCAGGTGTCTTTAGTCTCCTCGACGGTGTGAATGGCATTACACCACTGGAGCGTGTGACTGTTGTCAAACGCGAGCGTGCGGAATTTTGAATCCACGAGCAGAATGTCCATTCCGGTGAGCGCCGAGAAGTTCTCAATGAGCCGCTCTATTTCTGTAATATTCATAAGCCGCCCCTCCGATAAACGGTAAATATCCCGGTATTTTCGATTAAAGTCTATCACAAATATGTGAAAAGTGCAATAGTTTTTTCAAAAAAACATAATTACCCCTTTTACCCCCTTACGGATTATGCAATTATAATTTGCGATATTACATTGAAAAAAACTCCGCCCCGCCGTATAATGAAGATAATACGATAGCTTTTGCTATTTAATTAAAGGAGATAACAAAATGGCTTTTTCACATAATGTCGCCGTCGTTGGTATAAGCGGCGGAATAGGTAAGTTTCATCTGAAGTCCGTGCATGATAACGGCGGAAATATCGTCGCGATATGCGATGTCGATAAGTCGCTTCTCAAAGAGCAGGGCGATATGTACGATATCCCGGAGAACAGGAGATATATCGACTGGCACGACCTTCTCACCCTCGGTGAGGTGAATGAGGTGATCCTCGCCGTCCCGGATCAGCTCCACCGCGAGATGGCAGTGGCATTTCTTGAGGCGGGGAAGCATGTAATGTGCGAAAAACCCCTTGCCCTCACGCGGGAGGATGTCGCGGCGATAGCCCGCGCCGCCGCCTCGGCAAAGACAAAGTTCATGGTGGGGCAGATCTGCCACTATACCCCCGCGTTCATAAAGTCCAAGGAGATAATAGGGTCCGGTCTTATCGGCGACCTCTTCTTTGTCGAGAGCGAGTACGCGCATGACTATCTCCATCTCTTTGAGAGCCATAGCCCCGAGACCTACTGGCGACTTGACCCGAAGCGTAACGGCGTCGTCGGTGGAGGTATTCACGCGGTCGACCTCCTCCGTTGGTATGCCGGCGACCCGACAGAGGTCTTCGCATACGGAACGCATAAGCTCCTGCCCATGGTCCCGTATGACGATTCGAACGTCGCGCTCCTGAAATTCCCGAACGGAGTAATGGGTAAGGTCTTTATATCCACCTCCGTAAAGCGCAATTACACCATGCGCACCGTCCTCTACGGAACAAAGGGAACTATAATCTGCGACAACACCTCCGACTACCTCACTCTCTTCACGACAAACGAGGACGGAACACTTAAAAATCCGGACGGAGAGAAGATCCCGGTCGACATCAATAACCATAACACCGGCGGCGAGTTCTGCGACTTCAAGCGCATAGTGGAAAACGACTTGCCCGTGGAGATGAACGCCGATATGGGTGCCCGCTCTCTCGCCGTCTGCTTCGCTATCATAGACTCCTCAAAGTCCGGAAAGCCCGAGACCCCGGACTACGATTTCTCAAAGTAATCGAATCCGGAAAACAGAAAAAGCGCAACATAAAAAAATACATGGAATAAAGAAAAAAGCACATAGCATAAAAAACCGTCGGTGCCCGCCCGTTGAAGTGTGGCTGCCGACGGTTTTGTTTTTACCGTCAAAACAATGATACATGAAAATATGTAAAACGCATAGCAGATACTTCAATTATGCTTATTGATTTTACAAATTTACTTGTGGATATTCCATTGAAAAAGAATTTCGGGCATGATAGAATGATTTCGCAAAGATAATTCAAATATCGCATTTGATAATGCAGAAAAACGAGGTAAAAAGCAATGAAAAAGCAGCACAATGTCGCCCTCATCGGTTGCAGCGTTGCGGGCATCGGCACCATTCACCTTCAGGGTATCACAGAGCATAACGGCAATCTCATAGCGATATGTGACCCGGATAAGGAGGCCCTCCGTATTCAGGGTGAAAAGTTCGGCGTTCCGGAGAACAGAAGATATACCGACTGGCACGACCTCCTCGACCTCGAGGGGCTCACCGAGATAGTCGTCGCCACCCCCGACCAGTTCCACCGCGATATATCCCTTGCCTTTCTTGCAAAGGGAATACATGTAATGTGTGAAAAGCCACTCGCCCTCTCCCGCGAGGAAATAACCGATATAGTAAAGGCGGCAAAGGCGTCGAAGGCAAAGTTCATGGTGGGGCAGATCTGCCATTACGCCCCCGCCTTCAAAAAGACAAAGGAGATAATAGACTCCGGTCTTATCGGCGACCTCTACTTTGTCGAGAGCGAGTACGCCCATGATTATCTCCAGTTCTTTATTCAGAACCCCGGCAAGGACTATTGGCGTAACGACCCGCGCCGTAACGGCGTTGTCGGCGGCGGTATTCACGCCGTTGACCTCCTCCGTTGGTTCGCCGGCGACCCGT
>CALDMI010000168.1 GCA_937914815.1 uncultured Clostridia bacterium | reverse complement strand
CTATAACCGCCGCGAGGTTCTGAAGAGCGCCCTGCATGGGGTCATAGAGTCTTGATGCGACGAGGAGGAACATAAACAGCGTCAGAACGCTTATACTTCCGTCCTTTATGAGTATCGCGCCGACGAGCGCCACCGAGGCTATACCGAGCTTCAGCACCATTCCGGCGGAGGTCACGAACACCGCGGTTGTAAGCTCTGCACGGATATTCTGCCGCTCGACGCCGCGGATTTTCTTATTGAGCCCGACGAGGTACCCGCCCTCTGCATTATTCGCCTTGAGGTCGCGGACGCACTCTATATATTCCTGTATGCCGTCGGCGCAAGCCATCTTCGCCGCCATGCTCCGCCTCTGCACGCTGTCCTGAACACGGTAGCTCAGAAGGACGATGAGAATTGACACGGGTATGACCCAAAGGGCGGCGAGCGCCATGCGCGGCTCAAAGAAGAACATGCCGCAGGCGATAAGAACGGTCGATATAAGCGAGCCGAAGAGCCCGGGCACAAAATGCGAGCAGCTCTTCTCAAGAACCTCGCAATCCGACATTATCGTGCTCGTCAGATCCGCGAGATCGCGCTTCCCGAAAAACGACAGCGGGAGCCTGCGGAGTCTCTCCGCGAGATTCAGCCGGCGCTTTCCGCTCTCGACATAGGTCGTAAAGTAGGTGCTGTTATACTGAATGTAGGTTGTCAGGAGTATCGCCGCGAAGCAGACGACACAGCCGACGGCATAAAAGGCTATCCGCCCGTCGCGGACGCCGCCGTCCATCATATCCGACACAAGAAGATACAGAAGAGAAGTCGGGAGCATGAACGCGATATTCTGGAGCGCGCAGGCGAGAACTCCTCTGACGAGCCCGACAGCGCCCTCACGCGATGACGCCGTTTTTTTCATTATCCACTCAATCATTTCTCTCCGCCTCCTTTGAAACCTTCCACTCCACGGAAGCCATATAATCATTCCACATTCCGGCGAAAATGCCGCCCGCGGATATGAGTTCGTCGGATTTACCGGACTCGGCAACTTTGCCGTCCTTTATCACATATATCCTGTCGGCGTTTGCAACCGTGGAGAGCCTGTGCGCTATCATTATTACCGTCTTGCCCTTCGCGAGCTCTCCGAACGCCGCCTGAACCTTTGCCTCGTTATCCGGGTCGGCAAATGCAGTAGCCTCATCGAGTATGATAACCGGGGCATCCTTCAGAATGGCTCTTGCTATCGCTATTCTCTGCCCCTCTCCGCCGGAGAGGTACACGCCCTTCGTTCCTATTACCGTATCGACGCCGTCCGGGAGCTTTTCTATAATGTCCGAGCACTGCGCTGCGCGGAGCGCAGCCATGACCTCCTCGCGCGTCGCGTCCGGCTTGCCCATTTTCACATTGTCGTATATCGACGCCTTTATGAGCTTTGAATCCTGGAACACGAAGGAGACGGTTTTCATAAGCTCCTCCTTCGGTATGTCGCGAACATCCGCGCCTCCGGTAAGCACGGTGCCGCCCCGGACATCAAAGAAGCGGGATATAAGGCTCGCGAGGGTGGATTTTCCTCCGCCCGACGGACCGACGAACGCCACCGTTTCCCCGGCACCTATCTTCATGGAGACACCGTGAATTACATCATGCTCACCGTCGTAGCTGAAGCGGACATCGCGGAGCTCCACGGAGGAGTCCGCGGGGTGGGACGGGGTCACGCTCTCGCTCATTGGCGCGGCGTCAAGGACGCTGTCGACCCTCGAGAGTGCGTCGGCAACTATCATATTATTCTCGCTCATGTACATCATTTTTGTGAGCGTAAGCGAGATTACCGGGGTTATTATTATGTAGAAGATAAGGTTCAGGAGGAATGTGTCGCTCACCCCGCTGTGTGTAAACCATATCGCACCGGCGATGAGAAAAGCGAAGACGCCGTTTATCGCGGCGGTGTAGAACATCATGGGAACGCGCAGGTCCTTTGTGTAGGACACGACCCACTTCTCATACTCGTCGATTGTTCCCTTGAACTTACGGAAAGAAAATACCGACTGTCCGAAGGTCTTTACCACTGGGATGCCGCGGACATATTCCACCGCCTCATTCGACATTGTGGCGAGGGCGTCGTTATACTGGCGCATCTTCTCCGCCATGCGCTTACCCGTCATAGCCGACATGACGGCAAAGCCCATCGCGACCGGCACGAGGCTCAGAAGCCCGAGCCGCCAGTCAAATACGATGAGCATGACAAGGAGTCCGAGCGGGGTCGCCATCGCGGCATACTTATCCGGGAGCTGATGCGCGAGATAGGTCTCCGTCGCGCCGGTGCTGTCGTTTATTATCTTGCGGAGCCTTCCGCTGCCGAAGCTGTCGACAAAGCCGAGCGGCAGGCGGGAAATGTGCTCCGAGAGCCCGATGCGCATATTCGTCGCCACGCGGAAAGCGGAAAGGTGCGAACACATGAGCGCGCATATGTAGATAAGAAAGGACAGAATGGCGAACACCATAGCCATAACGCCGTTATGCACAAGGTTCTCCGCCCGGGAGAAGTCCGGGGCTACGGCGATTACCTCGCGCACTATCATAAAGATGAAGAGAAACGGCAGAAGAGCGACCAGCGCGCTGATCGCCGCGAGGACCCACGAGGCGTATGTCAGGTATCTGTATTTCCCGGCATATCCCATGAGCCTTGAAAGATCCGATTGTTTTTTCAAGAGAGTACCTCCCGTGTATTAATATTCGCTTTATTTTTTATCGTTTGTCAGCTTCTTGTACCCGCAGTCGCAGTACCCGCCGCCGGAGGCTATCGTCCTCTCGCGGACGAAGTGCGACGCGCCGCCCGCCTCAGCCATCGTGTAATCGAGGTGGCACATCGAGGGGGTCAGATCATAGAGCCCGAGCTTTCTTGTAAGAGCGCATATACCGCACTCGGTAAACCTCGCCTCATATCCGCTCCCGTCCGGGTACTCGTAAAAATCCATATTCCACGAATAGGGATTTCTGTCCGCGGCTCTGAGTGCCGCGGTAGCTTTCATCGAATTTATGTCCTTTTCTGTAAACTTTTGTTTACCGCCCTTGCGACAGAACCACTTCATCGCCGGGGTCATCATCGACCTCGCATAATAGTCCGTCAGGCTCTCCACATCCGGGCGGGTCGGCATGGAGAGTATAATCGAGCAGAGGAGCGCACAGTTTACGATATTCATCTTGAAGCGGTCTGCCCGCTCAAACTCCGGAATGCCGGCTATTATCTCTCTGTATCGCGGCTTTGCATCATTCATTATTTTCTTTGCGGTTTTCTTATCATATCCGTACACCGCGGAAAGCTCACGACGGAATGAGCCGGAGAAGATCAGCCACATGCCAAACGGCGTACCCGTGTATTTCATATCCCGGTCTCCTCCTTGAAATCAATCCGTACTATACGCATCTTCATAACCCCGTCGCCGACGCGGGCGAGGAAGTGGAAGAAGGAACTCACCGACGGGTCACGCAGGTCATTGTAGCCGAGCATGTACCCCCGCGCACTCACACTCATTTTCGGGCTCCATGCCGATATCTCGCGCACGGCGTCCGACACCGAAAAGTATGCCCCGACATCCTTTATTTTCGCGTTCTTTATCCAGGTTTTCAGCATAAGGCGGACAGCCCGTTTGTTCGCCGCGTCGAACACGAGGCGACAGCCGGGGAACGCCCCTGCCATAGCGACAATCAGCCGCTCTGCCTCCTCGCGCAGAAAGTAATAGAACACCCCGGCGGCGAAGAACACCGCCCCGCCCGACGCATCTATTTTTTCAAACCACGAGGTATCGTTGAGGTCACAGGCGATATTCTCCTCGCGCTCCCCCGCCGGGAGAAGCTCATCCCGCACGGAGATAACGCCGGGAAAATCGAGGTTATATATTTTGCAGCTCCCATTATCACAGCGACGCCCGGTATTGTCGAGCCCACAGCCGAGATTTACCACAGCCGCCGCCGGGTGGCTATCAAGGTAATCGCGCACCTCTGTCTCAATATCCGTCTGCCTCATGGCTGCCTCAAGAAAGCCGAAGCGGTACATGAGCCCGCCGCAATTTTTCGCGAGCGCGCCGAAATCGTAGTCTATCATTTCCATAAGCCGCGCGGCTCCGTCATCCCGGTATATCCCGGGATAGAGCTCTGTGCACATCTTCCGCCCGTAGAGCGGTATGACGAGCGTCTCCGCTACCGTGTTCTTCTCAATATGGTATTTCATAGTGTACTCCGTCACTTACCGGGCGATGTTCCCTGCCCGGTC
>CALDMI010000167.1 GCA_937914815.1 uncultured Clostridia bacterium | reverse complement strand
CCTCTTTGAGTATCTATATGTTACTGCACTTTGCTTAAAAAGTCAAGTGCTCATGGTATATTTATACAACTCGCAAAAGAGAGTAAAAATATTTGTTTCTCTACTTGAAAATAGTCGGGGAATGGAGTATAATAGTCCGGCATGGAAAATAAAAATCACTCTTCCGAAAGGGAAGTCCAAAAGATATGATACCTGAACTTATACAGAATGTACAGAGTGAGAACCACGACCACGAGGAGACCCCGGACAGACCGGAGCGGGAAATATTCGTAATCCGGCAGAAGAGCCCGCGTGCACAGCATATAAAGTGCGGAGTTTATCTCCTGCTTGCGGCGGTGATTTATGCCGTCGGCTTCCATTACTTTATAGCGCCCGCACAGTTCGCCCCCGGCGGCGTCGGCGGAATTATCGCTATGGTAAAGCATCTTCTGCATGTCGATACGAGCGTCGGACAGTTCGATTTCAGTTCTTTGCTTCTTCTCCTTATAAATGTGCCGCTCGCGCTCATTACAATGAAGCGGCTCTCAAAGGAGTTCCTCGTCAGCACGCTTGTTGAGTCGGCGCTCATGATGATAGCCCTCTTCCTGCTCGATAACATCATAGACCCGAACTATGCGTTCACGATCTGCCACGCGGCGAGCGTGCCCTCCGGGGATATAGGGACGCGCATTGTCTGCGCCCTCTTCGGCGGCGTCACATACGGTATAAGCCTCTCCCTCGCCCTTAGTGTAAACTCCTCTACCGGCGGCGCGGATATTATTGCCGCCCTTCAGACGAAGAACCCGGGCAAGAGTGTGCCGACGCTTATATTCATCGTAAACCTTGTGATAGTCGGCGTTTCGGTATTCGTATACAACGATAATCTTATGCCGATATTCTTAGCTCTTATCTATATGTTCGTCTCAACCCACACATCCGACACAATTATGTGCGGTGCAAAGTCGGCTATGAAGTTTGAGGTCGTCACCGAATACGGCGAGGAGATATCGCAGGAGATAATCTCCGAGCTCGGGCATACGGCGACCGTCCTCCCTGCAGAGGGAATGTTCGAGCATAAGAACAAGTGCCTCCTCGTCTGCGTTATACAGCCACGGCAGGTAGTGAAATTCAAAAACATAATAAATAAATACCCGAACACATTTGCCTACATAGGCACGGTTAATGAGATAATCGGCAAATTCAGAAGATAATCCTCTGTGAGAGCGGGCGCCGCATCCGGCGCCCGCTCTTTCTGCTTTGCGGAGTTCTGTGTACTTTTCTTCCTTATAAATTTACATTATTGTTTACAATTGCCGCTCCCGCGCTCTTGACTTCATTATGCAATCTGTGATAAAATACTCTAAAATAAGAAAAACGGAGGGGAATATGAAGAAGAACACAGTCTGCGTCGCGCTGCTTCTCGTGCTTTGCTCCGTTTTTTTCGTCTTTTTATCGCCACTTGCCTCATCGGGGCTTGATTATTCCGTTCCGGGTCAGAGTGGAAATGTAACCCTGACTGCGGCGGATATACTCACACGGGTTATGGGATTTACCGTAACGGATACCGAGCGGGTGTATCTCGAGCGCTACTGCGATACCGTCCTCCGCTATGACGACCGCATTTCGACAAGGTATATAAGCGTGTATTACCACGAGGATGCAAAGACCCTTACCGTGTACGCAGAAAGATATGAGTATGTCTCATCTGACGGAGTGACAGTGGTATGGACGCCGTACAGCTTCACCCTCTCGGGAGAGTGTGCCGCGGCAGAGGAGAGTGAGGGCGGATATACAGCTACCTTTGAAAATGTCTCCGAGTCGCCGGAGCTCACCGTGACGGCAGGGTACAGAACAACCCTGACAATACCGCGGAGCGTTGCAAACCGGCTTCTTAACCTCGCATACAACGACGCCGCAGAGTGGGAGAGCGAGATAGCCCGCCGCGAGGAGGAATACCGCGTGAGCGAGGCAGAGTACCGCGCCGCCCTCTCCGAATATGAGAATTACCTTGACGCGCGCTCGCGCTATCTTGCAGAATGCGAAATATATTCTGCCTACCTTGCGGCAAAGGCGGAGTATGACGAGCGCCTTGCGGATTATAACGCTTATCTTTCGGACATGGAGGAGTACTCCGCCGATATGATAAAATACCGTGAGTACCTTTCGGCTCTCGAAAAATACAATACCGATTATTCCGCATATCTCGTCTATCTTTCGGAGATGAAAAGTTACGAGTCGGCACTGACAAAGTACAATAACTACCTCTCGGCGCTTGAGACGGCGCGTCATCAGCTCGCGGGCTTTGAACTTGTGTACCTCCCGATGACCGACGGGAGAACGCTGTACGATGCCGTAATGGGGAGCACGGTAGACAGCGTTATTGAAAACAAATCCGCGTTCACTGCCGCGCCTTTCTTTGCCGACCCGGCGGTAATAGACGCGGCGGGGGAGTCCACGACCATATTGCGTGAGCTTATGACAGAGTATCGCTCGATAACCGACGAGGAGCAGAAGTATCACTTCTATACGGCAAACTATGACCTTTTGCGCACAAACTTCACGCGGCTCCTTCGCTCGCTCGACACGCTCTATTCGGGGAAAATCCGCGGGAGCATAATAAGCGACGGCAAGGACAGAAAGTACAGAATACTTCTTGCACAGCTCATTCTCACCGTAAACGCCCTGACGGACGGTGAGGTCAGGGACACCGCAGGCGCGAGAATATACAACATGTCATGGACGGTTGACGGCATCACCGTAAGAGAAATTCTCGAAAACAAGAGCTATTATACGGATAATAACAGCGCAACCCCGCTATCCGACGGATATCCCACCCCGGTGGGCGAGCCGACAAAGCCCGAAACGGTAGAGAAGCCGACGGCGCCGACCCCGGTA
Source organism: uncultured Clostridia bacterium (assembly GCA_937914815.1). Classification (GTDB taxonomy): domain Bacteria; phylum Bacillota; class Clostridia; order Oscillospirales; family CAG-272; genus UBA1740. Next base: position 61 of record CALDMI010000167.1, on the reverse strand, counting down.
AACGAACCGGTGGCACCGGAACCTGTTGAGGAGCCGGAGGAGCCCGCGCCGGTGGAAGAGC
>CALDMI010000166.1 GCA_937914815.1 uncultured Clostridia bacterium | reverse complement strand
TACCGGGGCGTGTATTGATTTCACGCCCCGTGAGGTCTTTTATACGCCCAAAATTCGCCGCGATGTATTGACATTTACACCCTCGCGTGATAAAATATTTCAGTAAAGAATATAATCTGTCGGACGGACATTGCCGTCGCCGGGAAAGGAGAGAATATGGCGGATACCGATATAGATATAAAAGTTTCGGTCATAATACCTGTTTACAATGTGTCATATTATCTTGAGCCGGCGCTTGACAGCGTTATAGACCAGACTCTCCGCGAGATTGAGATAATCTGTATTGACGACGGCTCGACCGACTCGTCGCTTGAAATACTCAAAAAATATCAGAAAGCCGACGACCGTATCAGGATAGCCACAGAGCAGAATGCCGGTCCCGCCCGCGCCCGCAACAACGGGCTCGCCCGTGCGAGGGGAAAGTATGTCATGTTCCTCGACGCCGACGATTTCTATGAGCTGACCCTCCTTGAAAAGCTCTATAACGCGGCTGAAGACGAGAACCTTGATATAGCGATAGCCGACTACGATAATTATAACTGTCGCGACGCCCGCTTTGAGCGCAGGATAAACGCGGCGCACGAGGATATACTGAAAGCCGGGCGTGTCATTTCGCGCGGCGATTGCCCGGATGAGTTATTCAGCTGTACCACCGGCGCGGCGTGGAATAAGCTCTTCCGCCGCTCTTTTATCCAGGAAAAGGAACTCTCATTCATAGATGTCCGTATGTTCGAGGATGTCTATTTCACCCTTATCGCAATGGCAATAGCCGACAGAATAGGCTATGTCGATGAGCGGCTGATACACCACAGAATTTACCCTGACCAGTCAAGGGCAAAGACCTTCAGAAAGTATTACAGCTGCGTGCCGGAGGTGTATGCCGAGGTGCGCGAGGCGCTCCGCCGCCGCGGGCTCTATTCTCCGCTTTCGACAGCATATCTCAATGCCTCTGCCTCCATGTGCTACCGAATATATAACCTCCTCGGCATGGAGTCAAAGCACAGCTTCTATGACCTTCTGAAGAGCGGGTACATAGACAAGCTCGGTTGGCGTGAGCGCGCGCCGGAGGACTTTGAGTCGTCCGAGGTCTGCGACTTTGTCGCGGGGCTCCAGTTCATGTCGCATAACAAGTATTTCCTGAAGCGTTCAAAGGGCGCGATCTTCAATTATGTGAAGCTCCGCTCGCTCTTCCGCCGCAGACAGTCGAGCCGCTCGTTCGGCAACTTCTTTGCGGGTCTCGGTCGCTTCTTCAAGGGAATATTCAATAAAATATTCAGAAGAAAAAAGAAAGACTGAAAAAGCATCGCGAAATCCTGTATGTCAGGCGCGGCACCGCCGCTCCCGTTCATCAATTTCCGCGGTGCTTTTTCATACATCAAAGAACCTGATATTAAAAGACTTAATATTGCTACTCATAACGGAGGAACAGAAAATGAAAAATATACCTGCACCTTTCGGCGCGACGCCGGACGAAAATCAGTATGAGCATCTGAAAATGGGCATGAAGGCGTTCTTCCACTTCGGGGTAAACACCTTCACAGACCTTGAATGGGGTCACGGAGACGAGCCGGAGCAGGCGTTCGCCCCCACCGGCATGGACATTCCAGGCTGGATAAGGACGGCAAAGGCGGCGGGCTTCCGCCTCTGTATTCTGACGGCAAAGCACCACGACGGCTTTTGCCTCTGGAGATCCGCCTATACAGATCATACGATAAAAAACAGCCCCTATAAGAACGGGGAGGGCGACATAGTCCGCGAGTTCACGGACGCCTGCCGTGCGGAGGGCATGGCTGTCGGTCTCTATGTCTCTCCGTGGGACAGACACTCGCCGTACTGGGGAAAGCCTGAGTACAGCGAGGTCTACGCAAAACAGCTGACCGAGCTTATGACCGGATACGGCAGAATAGACGAGGTCTGGTGGGACGGAGCGGGGAGCAGCGAGACAAAATACGACTGGGCACTCTGGGCTGACATAATACATAAAAATCAGCCGCACGCCGTCATATTCGGCTCAATGGGCGCGACGCCTTATGTAACCATGCGCTGGGTGGGAAATGAAGCCGGCTTTGCCGACACGAC
>CALDMI010000165.1 GCA_937914815.1 uncultured Clostridia bacterium | reverse complement strand
TAAGAGCGACGCAGAACTCACGCAGGGTGTGCCCCGAGTTGTTGAGCTTATCCTGGTCCCAGTTTTCTGCCGTGCCGAGCGAGTGGACGTTGTACCACGAGGTCGGAAGAGGCGTCATGAATATAAAGGTCGTATTTCTGAACTGCTCGGTCGCTTTCAGCTCGTTTATCTTCTCGCAATACGCGCGCACCGAGCCACGGTAGGTCGAGGTCGAGGTTTCGCCGCGCTCACCGAGGGTGTATATCCCCTGCGCCGCGTCGGACACGCGGCAGGCGTCCCAGTCGTTGGCACCGAGGAGAATCGTGACGACGTCGGCGCCGGCTATATTGGTCTCGGTAAAGGTGCGGTTTGTCGTCCGGTATCCGCCCTCGCAGAGGACGGTGCCGCTTATTCCGAGGTTCGTGACATTGGCGCCGAGGAGGTCCTCAAGATACAGCCCGTAGCCCTTCAGCGCATTGTATCCGGCAGTTATGCTGTCGCCGATTGTCACTATCTTCTTTCCGTTAAAGTACCCGTCCGGGAGTCTTGATGAGACAAGATACGAGCCGTCCGCGGCATAGATAACCTCGCGGTCGCGCTCCGCGCCGCAGGCGGTGCAGATACCGTGCTCCGTCCCTTTTGTACTGCAGGTCGGCGCCTTTGTCACACTCCAGCGCCATGCGTGCACATCTAGCGATGCGGCGTAATTTCTTATCTCTTTTTCATACACGCCTGCCGTCATCTCGCCGAGCCCCGTCTCCATAAGGTAGGAGCGGAATCTCTTCATTGCGGCTTTGTGAGAGGCGACGCGCGCGGCGTCTACCCCGTCCTCGAGCTCCGGGACGGAGGCAAGAGCGCTCACCATTCCGCTCTTGTCGGCGTCTCCCGCCGAGGAGGTGCAGGCTATCTCATATACCGACGCCTGCGGTGTCTTTCCGTTGTCAAAAGTCTGTGTGTTCATAAAACCTATTCTTATTTTCGTCGCGACAACACCGTACAGATAGAATACGGTAAACGGGGAGTCGGTTGCGAGGCTCACACTGTCGGCGACCCTCACCCACTCGCCCGAGGTCGTCAGAACTTCAACACATGTCTTATCGCTCCTTGTCGCCGCGGCGCCGCCGACGAGGTCATCGGATGCGCGATAATCGTACACGCGCAGGGTGTAGAGCGATCTCGCCGAGCCGAGGTCTATCTCGACCGAGTACCCGCCCGGGAGTTCTCCCGCGGGCTCAAACCGCGTCGCAAGGTCGCCGTCGGTGATATTCGCAAGGGTGTTTTCCCCATTCGCCACAGCGTCCGATGTTACCTTCGTTCCGGTGAGAATGTCCCTCTCCCCCTCGGTAATGTCGAAATACCCGTAAGCCTCGAACTCATAGAAGGCTATCGCGTATCCGGCAGTCACACTCTCGCGGCAGATTATCTCTATTTTCTCCGCGCGCACGCCTCCGAGAGAGAATGAGAGCCACTGGTTTTTCTCCGGGTCACGCGTGCCGTTCGGCTGTCGGTATTTGTTCCTCACATTTCCGTCATTGCCCGCCGTGAGCTCAACGCTCATAGCCTCCGACCACTCGCCGTAGTTCTGAACCCTGACGGTTATGTACTTTCCGGCATAGAGAGCCGTCGCGCTCCATGTGCCGACATCGTACAGCCGCAGCTCGTTTATATGTGTCGCGCGCCCGAGGTCCATCACGGCGTCGATTACCGAGTCGTTGCCCGCGCCGCTGCCGTTCGTCTGACATCTTCTCGAGAAGTCCGTGACCTCGTCATACCCCGTCCCGGCGGAGTTCGGCTGCATTTTTGCAAACACGCCGTCGGTCAGAACATAGTAATCGGATGTGCCGCCCTGTATCTTTGTTGCGAGCGGTCCGTGCGTGAACTGTTTTCCCTCAAAGAGATTGACCGCCTCGCCGGTATTTCCGGTCTCCGATGTCGGGAGCTTTATTCCCGAGACGGTTATCTCATGTATGCTTATCGACATCGAGGGCACCGGGGACGGGGCGGAGATGCGTATCGCGTCGCCCTTTATGAGCCCGGCGAAGAAAGAGAGCGACCAGCCGCGCACGGCGTCCTTCTCCCCCACCCTGTGGGCAAGAATATCTGCATTGGTACCCTCGAAGACCACCGTCGACACGCCGTTGCGGAGAACCTCTATTTTAAGAGACGAGCCCGCGTATTCGCAGTTTGTCAGTGCGTCCTTACGCCAGTCGGTAAAGTCCCATATCTTTATATCGGATATAAGGAATTCGCCACCGAGCTCCACCGTCGCGTCAAAGGTCGCGGAATTGTCGGCTTTCGTCGAAAATCTGCCCTCGGCAGTCTTATAGAATATACCGTCGGTCAGCTTGTCATATCCGTAATTTGCCGAGTGCACCCACGAGAGCGCCGCGCCGGTCGGTATGAACTTCTTACCCTCAAGAATATTTGCCGCGTTGTAGTCCTCAGCGGTCCCGGTCGAGAAGCCGGTAACCTCGACAAGCTCCGTCCACCCGTCGCCGTTTCCGGCGGAGACCGCATAGCGGAGGGCGGGGTCATAGCTTTCGGCGAAAAGCACCGGGTATTCAGACGATGTGAGTATCTCCCACTCCCCATCGCCCGACTTTGTAAACAGTCTGAACTCGGTTGCGCCGTCGCCGGCGTCCACCGTCACCTGCAGCCTCCCGTCCGAGAGGACCGAGGCGGAAACCGCATATATCTCCGGCTCCGGCGTCCCCTCCTCCGTCTGCGGGGACGCAAAGACAGCCCCGAGCGGGAGGGACATAACGAGTATCAGCGCCGCGAGAACGGCGGATATAATTTTTCTCTTCATTTTTACCTCCAAAAAACACTTTTTTACAAAAGCGCGCCAAAATCTTGTCATTCCGTCTTGATTTTACCGTTCCTACATGCTATAATCAAAGTAAAAATGTGCATTTTGATTGTAAAAAGCGTATATTGTTAAAATGTTGAACAAATAAATACAGGAAATTTTGTAATTTTTGCTACAACGGTGCACCGACAGGAGACATCAGATGATTGAAATCAAGCCACAGAACAGCATAGGGCTGAACCGCATAGCTCTCTATGAGACCAACAACATATTCGGTCCGTCGCACACGATG
>CALDMI010000164.1 GCA_937914815.1 uncultured Clostridia bacterium | reverse complement strand
CCTACCACTCTGTGCCGGCTTATTTTTCAGAACAATAGTTAGCATATGCTAACTACAAAAAAGGAGAATAAAAAACATGAGCACGCTCAAAAAAGAGGAAAACCAGCCCGACCTCTCAAAAACGGTCGTTATAATCTTCTCCACTATCACGGGAAACGCCTACAAGCTCGCCGCGGCGGCGGCAGAGGCAGTGCCGGATCATGTAGGTCCCTACAACATCCGCTACATAACCGATGAGGTTATAGAGAAATTCGACACATTCGTTCTCTCCTACTGGTGCAATCACGGGACGGCGGACGACGACACAATAAATCTCATATCCCGTATGCACGGAAAGAAACTAATAGTTATCGGCACGCTCGGCGTCGCGGTCGACACGGCGCACGCCAAAAAGGTATGCGAGAATGTCATAGCTCTCGCATCGGAACACAACACCCTGCTCGGTCACTATCTCTGCCGCGGCAGCATAGATCTGCGCCGCACATTTGCAAGGACAAGAATACCCGAGGGCGAGCGTGGGCATCTCTCAATGGAGCGCTTTGAAAAGCAGAAGGAGTCTCTCGGTCATCCGAACGCCGAGGAGCTCACAGGAGCGCGGGAGGCAGTCCGGGAGTTCCTTAAAAAAGCATGAAAAGGGCACGCGTCATAAGCGATAACCGGAGCGGCGCCGCAGCGCCGCCCGCCTCTGTCGGGCGGAAGATTTCACGGCTTATCACAATCGCGGTATTCGGCGCGCTGTCGGTTCTCTCGGTCCTTATATGCACCGGGATAGGCAGCGTCAAGATTCCTATTGCAGATGTGGCAAAGGCGATATTCGTAGACGACGGCAGCATGGCGCGCCTGCTCGTCTGGAATCTGCGGTTTCCGCGCGTACTCGTCGGCGGGCTCGTCGGCGTCTGTCTCTCCCTCTCCGGCTGTATACTTCAGGGCGTCATGCGCAACACTATGGCGTCGCCCTCTACGATAGGAGTTACCGGCGGGGCAAGCTTTATCGGCTATCTTACTCTCGTTGCATTTCCCGCCTACTCTTACCTTCTTCCGATAGGCTCGATAATCGGCGCATTTGCGACAACCATGCTGATATACGCTCTCGCGTATCAGCGCGGGGTATCCCCCGTAAAAATGATACTCTCCGGTATGGCGGTTTCCGCGCTGTTCGGCGCGTTCAATGATATTATAAAGACATTCTTCGCGTCATCTCTCGGCAATGCCTCCGGCTTTCTTGTCGGCGGTCTTAACGGCACCGGTTGGTCAAGCTTCCGTATGATTGTCCCTTATGCGGCGGTCGGTATCTTCATCTGCGCGTTTCTTCCGTCGAGAATGAACATACTCATGCTCGGGGATGAGACGGCAAACGCGCTCGGACTCCGGACGGAAATATTCCGCTTCTTCCTTATTGCAGTATCATCTCTGCTTGCCGGTGCGGCAATTTCGGTCGCGGGTCTTATAAGCTTTGTCGGACTTGTTGTGCCGCATATTGCAAGACTGCTCGTCGGCTCGGATTACAAGTATCTCTTCCCTGCCTCGGCACTGCTCGGCTTCTCCCTCATCACAATCTGTGACACGGTGGGACGGGTAATTCTCCCGCCCGGAGAGGTTCCCGTCAGCATTATTCTTTCGTTCATCGGTGCGCCGTTCTTCCTCTATCTTCTGCGCACACGCGAGGGAAAGAGGGGGTGATCAATATGTATTTCGGATTTAGGAACATTTACGCCTCATACGGGAAAAAGGAGATACTCCGCGGGCTCACGCTCGATATTCCGCGCGGAAAGATAGTCACCCTTATCGGGCAGAACGGATGCGGGAAGTCCACCCTCTTGAAAACCGTCTCAAAGGCGGTTACACCGAAGAGCGGAGAGGTTGTATATCTTGACAAAAAGCTCTCGTCATATCCCCCGAAGCAGCTCGCACAGAAGATTGCATATCTCTCACAGGTGCATGAGTCACCGCCGGACATAGATGTCAGAACACTCGTTTCATACGGCAGATTTCCCTACTCCCGCTTCGGACGCGGGCTGACGGCGGAGGACGGGGAGATAATCGACCGTGCGCTCGCCCTCACGGGGCTCACGCACCTTAAAGACCGTATTCTGGCTACCCTCTCCGGCGGAGAGCGACAGCGCGCATGGATAGCCATGACGATAGCGCAGGAGCCGGAGATACTCATTCTCGACGAACCTACAACATACCTCGATGTCAGCTATCAGGTCGAGGTGCTCGAGCTCGTGCGGCGACTGAACCGTGAGCTCGGTATCACGATTGTCATGGTTCTGCACGACATCAACCTTGCCGCTCGCTATTCCGATTATTTAGCGGCGATACGCGGCGGTGTGCTCTTCACCGGCGGGACGCCGGAGGAGATTGTGACGGAGGAAAATCTCAGAAATATTTTCGAGATTGAAGCCGCCGTTTACCGCGACCCGATACACGGGTGCCCATACTTTATTCCGCAAAGGACAACCTTTGATATAAATTAAAAAACAGGAGAAAAACAAAATGAAGAAAATCTTTGCACTGCTTCTCTGCCTCTGCCTGCTTGCAGGCGCGCTCACCGGATGCGCGGGTACGACGCCGGACGACGGAGACAACAAGGCTGACAACGGGGACAACAAGACCGACAACAACGGCAATGGAAACAACGGGAATAACACCCCGTCCGACGGAAATGATGACGGCAATGAGGCGCTCAAAGCCGCACTCAGATCCGAATTTCTGAAAGGCGCCGACGAGGTAACCGTAAACGACGACTCCGTAACCTTCAAGGATGCGACATCCACCGATGGCTCCACCGTTACGGTAAAGAAAAACCCCGACAAGGTAGTAAATCTCTACGGCAGCTTCACCACTCTCTGGTACGAGGCGGGAGGCACGGTCATAGGATGCATAGGCGGCGACAGCGCGCAGGAGCTGTATCTTGAGTGCATAGGAAGAGACATCACGACAGACAGCGGCATGACGGTAGTTGCCACGTCATCCTCCGGAAAGAAATGGGAGACGGAGACGATAATCGCGCTTCAGCCCGATCTCATTATCTGCTCCACAGCTATGAGCGGGTATTCCACAATCGAAGGTCCGGCAACGGCGGCAAACATACCGGTTATCGCCGTAAATTATGACGACTTCTCGGACTATCTCAAATGGTTCAAGGTATTCTGCAATCTCTCCGGTCACGCTGAACTCTGGGACAGCGTCGCCATGAAGGCACTCGACGATGTTGTCGATGTACTCTGCGAGATACCCGACGGAAACGCCCCGCGCGTATTCAGCATGTTCTCAAGCGCAAAAACTCTTGAAGCCAACACCTCCATGACGGTTGTCGGCGGAATGATCGGCGCAATGAAGGCGCACAACATTGTCGACGACTGGGAGAACGCCGCGGGTGACGACCGTCTCACGATAAACCTTGAGACCGTATTTGCGGCAAATCCCGACATTATAATCGTGCAATGCCACGCGGGGACCGATGTTGCGAGAGAACAGGTCGAGGCTACATACGGAGACAACCCGGTCTGGCAGTCTCTGAATGCGGTGAAGAACGGAAAGGTATTCTATCTTGAAAAGTCGCTCTTCCATAACAAGCCGAACAGTCGCTTTGCGATAGCGTATCAGCAGCTCGCGGAAATTCTTTATCCCGATGTCAACTTCTCTTTCAAGAACGAGGGCTGATGTTTACCGAGCGGTATAAAAGCCATCACGACGCATCGCGTAATCTCAAAAGCCGCTACACCTCCGGCACCGCGGGAGCAGACTACCTCCCCGCGGTGCTCACCGGAGAGGCACAGAGCCGCCGGGTAATTTATCTTCATGTTCCGTTCTGCAACAAGGTCTGCTCGTTCTGCCCGTTTCACCGTCCGGATGAGCTGAACCGGCGGGAATATCACAGGTATCTCATAGACGCGATACGAAAAGTGCGGGATTATCCGTACATGCGCGCGCCGATTGACGCCATAATCAGACGGATGAGCAACTGCGGGCGGATATCCGCACTATCGCGGAGCTCGATGTTGCGGGGATTTCATTTTACTCTCTGATGCTGCATGAAAAGACCCCGCTCTACCGTCACCTTGATGATGAGACGAAGGCACGGATGCTTAATCTGAACCGAGAAAAAGAGCTTTTTGACATGATTCTCGACGGACTCGCCCCACATGGCTACAAAATGCTCGAGCTGACGAAGCTCGTAAAGGGCGGACGCGACCGATACGACTATATGGAGATACGGCACAGCGGCGGGAGCTGCATTGCTCTCGGTCACGGTGCGGGCGGCAATATAGAAAACTATTTCTACCACAATTCGGACTCTGTTCCGGATATTTCGGAGAATGTGCGCATATGCTCGCGCGGGCGGGTTCTGCTCCCGGAATACAGGGTTCTCGACTCGCTTATCTATGCCCTGCAAAAGGGGTGCGCACATCTCGCGCCATACTCGGAGCGGCTCGGAGTTGACCTTTTATCGCTCTTCGGAGAAAAGCTTTCGCGCTTTTCGGCGGCGGGCTATGTACATGTCGACGGAGACGAGATAACGCTGACGCGCGACGGCGTATTTTTCGGAAACAATATTATTTCAGAATTGATAGGCTGCATAACAGGTAGCTGAAAATCAAGGAAAGGAGCGGAACATGGAACTTCATGCATCGGGAGAGGATTATCTGGAGGCGATACTGATTATTGAGGAAAAGCAGGGCGCGGCGCGCTCTGTTGATGTCGCGGAGCACCTCGGAGTAAGCAAGCCGAGCGTGAGCCGTGCCGTTTCGCTCCTTAAAGAGGGCGGATTTCTGCGCTCGGAGGGCAATTTTCTCTATCTCACAGACGAGGGGCGGCAGGTTGCCGAAAAGATATATGAGCGGCACTGCTTTTTCAAGCGGCGGCTCATGGTCGCGGGCGTCGACGAGCGGACAGCCGATAAAGAAGCCTGTCTGCTTGAACACAGTCTGTCCGACGACAGTTTTGAAAAGCTGAAAAAGAGCGCTACATAGGCGAAAGATAAAATCAGCCGGGGTGACCCGGCTGATTTTTTTGTTTAATTATGTATGGTGTTCTGTATCTTGCGTAATATCCTCCGGGATGTCGGTTATTTGTTCTGTATTCTTTCCCTGCTCCTCTTTGTTATACGGAAGTAAGCTCGCCTCTTCGCGCAATTTTTTCAATGTGCCTGTCTTTCCGCAATCGGAACAAATATAATGTATTTCGTTGCGGGTTCTATACGGAACTATGCTCTTGAACAACGTCAGCATTATAGTGAGTGTAAATGAGTATTTGAAAACCAACACTGCCGGCAATACAATAAACTTTTCCCAATCCACCCCGGGGCGGTTAGATGTTTCAATTACAAATATAAATGCGATGATTGAAACCGCTACCGAGATTATCAGCATCATGTTCAGCAATGTACACTGTTTCCCGTCCTGAACCACAAAATCAACATAATGAATATCCCCCGAACCACAACGGGGGCATCTCATCTTTTTGCGTTCTCTGTTATATCCCCCGTTATCGGGTGCTTTCCCGGAGGAATTACCGGTATCGGAGCTCTTACTGTCACCCGCGAGTTTTGCAAGAATTATGCATGCAACAATGGCGACAATAAACGCGGCGACTACTATAATCGGCACAATCCATACAGAAATGTCAACACTTGAATTATTTGTAGCGCTGCTTGTGACGCTACCGGAAGACGAGCCCCCTCCTGCAAAATCCATATTAACTATTCACCGTCCTTTTTGATATCAGAGGTATGATACCACTTTTTCAATATTATGTCAAGTTTTCACTTGTATTGTAACAAATTTTGCTTACTTTTTCAAGAGTTTTATTTAATGTACTGAACCAGCCGCGCAAGCATATTCTCGAGAATGTGCCGCTGTTCGATCCGGATGCAAAGCCGGCGAATACGAAAACCCGCGAGGAAATCCGGGCGGAGCTTTATAAGGCTTCTGTCGATAGGGTGACTCACTGTGTGGTAGACGAGGATCCGGACGAGCAGGAGAAAATCATAACCGGCTGCAATCAGCAGCGCGTGCCGGTTGTCTCGAAATCCGGCTTCCGGTGGGTGAAGTGCGAAAAGTGCGGAGCCGTAATGACAAACATTCACTTTACCTGTTACGGCGGCAAGGGCAAGGTCAACCTCGGACTGTGCTATGAGTGCAATGAAAAAGAAAA
>CALDMI010000163.1 GCA_937914815.1 uncultured Clostridia bacterium | reverse complement strand
TCTTTTCGGTGTCCGAGACATACCCGAACTCGTCAAGCCGGGAGCTGTCCGCCGAGAAGTCGGTTTTCGGGTCGTTTATTATAAGCATCGTGCAGTCGTCCGGGATTTTGTCAACCTCGGAGAGGTTCAGCACGTGCGGGGTCATTCCGCGCTCACGGATAAGGTCGTAGAAGTACGCCATATCGACGCTGTCGGCAGAGGTCGGGTTCTCGGGGTCGTATATCTTCTCCCCGTGTCCGGTCACAAAGTACGCGCCGGGCTGTTTTACCGAGGTGACGGACATTAAGAGCGAGGCGAGGCGGTACTCTCCGTTGAAGGAGAAGTACTGGTTTCCGGAGGTGGAGGAGGACGACGCCTTCACCCAGTAGCTGTCCACCGAGGTAATGCGGTAGTGCGTCCCGTAGGAGATTATCACATCGTCGCTCTCAATCTGTGTGAGCGTCGTCGTCCTGTATGCGGCGACGGAGGTCGGGTCGTTCTGCACGTTCACCGTCACGACCTCGAGTCGCGGGAAGAGATTGCGGAGCTTCAATGCCATGAAGTAAACCGAGCGCAGGCGCGTGTCTTTTACAAGATAGTCGGGGTCTGTGCAGAAGGTTATTTTCAGGGTATTCCCGTCGTCCGGGAGCTCGTCGATAAACGAGCACTGCTTTACCATACCGTCGGAGAGCGAATACAGCCCCTCCGGTGTCATGTCGGCATACACAGTCCGCTCGACGCCTATATACTTCAACCACATATTGAGAGCAAAGAGCCCGACGATGGCTATTACGGTTATCACGGTGAATATCACCGTCCGCCGGGCACGGCGGATGCCTGTTTTCATCTGTTCTTCCTCCTTACCGTGACGGCGACCCCGATAATCGCAAGCAGCGCGGGCACGGCGAGTATCGCCGCGGTGTATGCGCGCGCCGTGCTCATCGTTAGATTCTGGAGCGTCGACTTGTTATAGAGCACCGGCTTTATGCCGTAGGGCATATTGTCATTGCCCGAGAACTCCGCGAGGAGCGAATAGGCAAAGTCCTTGTTTGAATATCCGGAGGAGATAAGAGCATCCGAGGCTGTTAGATATATAGACGGGGTGACAAAGAGGTTCGACGTGCCCCCATCGGTCTCGAGAGCCGACATCGCGGCAACCGTATAATTTCCCTCGCGGGAGACGGTGACCCCGCCCGCGACCGTCTCTGCCGAGCGGGTGGAGACAAGAACAGGCACCGCCCCGCCCGAGAGGGTGAGCGCCGCGGTGGAGCTCACAATAACGTCTCCGCTGCCGGTTTCAGAGTATCTTGAAAGTATGCGGGAAGCAAGCTCGCCGTCGGCTATATCCGCGCGGATGGTAAACCCGTCCGTCGTTATGGCGTTGTCCGGGTCCTTTACTATATTTCTGTAGGTCACGCCGTCGCGCTCTGTCGTCGCGAGGGCTATCCCCCGCTCCGCGATAAAGGCTTCGAGCGCGGGGAGCCTCTTTGCATACGGGTCAAGAGACACATATATGTCCCCGCCGGAGGCGGCGAACAGGCGTATTCTCTCCATCTCGGAGACAATGCCGCTCCCCTCCGCTGCCCGCTCGAAATCCGCAGTAGGGTTCATTATGAAGAGCGCCGCGGCGTCCTCCGGGACATTCTCCGTGCGCAGGTCTACGGTGTCGACGTAATAACCCGCGCAGGCGAGAAGATTTGTCAGAGATATATCGGTCGCCTCGCCGTGATAGGTCGTGAAATACGCGGTCTTATGCTCGTTTGTCAGAACCCATGCTATCATCGAGGAGAGCACCTCCTCGCCGTTATACGAGGTTATCGAGGAGGAGGAATCCAGCGTGAAGAACGGGGCAAAGCCCGCCGTGCTGTAAGAGTCGGTGACCACGCGATAGTTGTCGCCGCAGCGGAATATTACGCTGTTCTGACGGACGGCTATCTCGTTTCCGCGCATGTCCTCTTTGTAGACCTCGACGCGGTTGCCGTCTGCGTCCCGCTTTGTGATTATGTTCCAGAAGTCAAGCTTTATAAGGTCGGGATACCGCTCTGCAAGCTGCTTTGCGGTCTTGTAGACGTATGAGCCGGTGCTGTGCACGGAGAGCTCATCCTCCGGCATGCAGAATATGACGGAGACCTCTTTACCGAGCTTTATCGCGTCCGAAAACATGCTGTCCGTCCTGCCGGATACCGTGAGGTCCTCCGTATCCGGAGTGTAAATATATAACCCGAACGCCGTGTCGAGCGCATAGACCGTGACGTTCACAACGATTAATGCAACTATCACGATAAGCGTCGCAAGCTTCGTCGGGAAGGACGGGGCTTTCACCCACGCCCGTAGTTTTTCGAGAAAATTCTTCATACAGACGTGACCCCGCGCTCAGTTATATCTGCGCCTGTCGTATACGCGGACGGTCAGATAGAGGAATATCGCCGAGACCGAGAGATAGTATACGAGAGATGCAAGGTCAAGATACCCCGCCGTGAAGGTCTGGAACCTCGTGAACACCGAGAGGCAGTCAAAGACGTACCGGAGCCAGAAGTTCGAGGGCAGGAGCGTATTTATGAAGCCTATTCCGAGAAAGGCAAGTATTATCGCAACCGTCCCGACAGCGGCGGAGAGCTGATTTTCCGTAAGCGATGAGACGAATATTCCGACGGATATAAAGACCATACCGACAAGAAGCAGGGCTATCACGTTCCCTATCAGAGTCAGGGTCTTTACCTGCGCATACTTATAAAGAAGCGCAAAGTAGAGGGAGTTTAAGAGCAGCGCGCCGGAAAAGACGGTGTACGCCGCAAGGAACTTCCCCATAACTATCGAGATTATCGAGACCGGAGAAGTCAGGAGCAGCTGCTCGGTCTTCTGCTTTCTCTCCTCGCTGAACGACTTCATTGTGAGGAGCGGGAGCATTACAGCCGAGAATATCATCATGAGAAGGAAGAACCTTGTCACGTCGGCACTCATCGAAAAGAGCGTCGTATAGCAGAAGAGCGCGCCGCCGACGGCAAGAAATATGACAAGAAATACATATCCTATAACCCCGGTGAAATACGCCTTTATTTCTCTCTTGTATATAGCGGACATTTTTTTATGTGACTCCTTTCTCTCAGTGCGCTCTTCTTCTTTGGCGCTTTGCCGTGTCGTCCGGCAGCCCGTCCGAGCGGTCAACAAGTCTTATGAACACGGATTCGAGATCCCCGCCCGCGGGCTCAAGCCCTATTATAGCCCAGTCGTTCCTTGCGCAGAGCGAGAACAGCGGCTTTCTTACGTCGACCCCACGCTCGCACTCTATGCGATAGCTCCATGCGTCGCCGTCCCTCTCACGCGAGGAGGTGACCTGTCTTACGCCCGAGAGACGACCTATCGCCGCCTCAACCTCGCGCGACGGACCGCATATCTTCGCCTTATAGCGGTAGCCCTCCTCGATTGTGCGGGTTATATTCTCGGTGAGCTCATCCGCGATTATCTTTCCGTGGTTTATAATGATTACCCTCTCGCACACCGCCTGTACCTCGGCAAGAATATGCGTCGAGAGTATTACAGTTCTGTCCTTTGCAAGACTGCGCAGGAGGTTTCTGACCTCAAGTATCTGCTTCGGGTCAAGACCTACCGTCGGCTCGTCGAATATTACCACCTTCGGGTCTCCGACGAGCGCCTGCGCAATTCCGACCCTCTGGCGGTAGCCCTTTGAGAGGTGCTTTATAAGCCGGTCTGCGACATCGGTAATCTTCACCTTGTCCATTATACCGTTTATATGCGCATCGCGCTTTGCGCGCGCACTTATCTTCTTTTCTCCGGCGCCGCCTGCGGCTGTGCTCTTTGCGGCGGGCTTTGTCGCGTGCTTCCCGGCCTGCGCCTTTCCGGTCTCCGCCCCGCCGTCAGAGGTCTCCGCCGCCTTTTCGGCTGCCTTTTCCACCGCGGCGACTCCTTTAAGGTCATAGACGAAATTCAGGTACTCGCGCACTGTCATATCCTGATAGAGCGGCGGCTGCTCAGGCAGAAAGCCTATAAACCGCTTCGCCCTCGCCGGCTCTTCAAGGATATTTATGCCGTTTAT
>CALDMI010000162.1 GCA_937914815.1 uncultured Clostridia bacterium | reverse complement strand
ATTTTTGCAATCAGAATTTCGGATTTTCCATTGAGAATTTCCGCATGAATGAGAGCAGAGCCTCTACCCCCTCGTACGGCATCGAGTTATAGAGCGACGCCCGCATACCGCCGACGGAGGGGTCACCCATAAGGTTTGTGAGCCCGCACTCCCGCGCCTCTGTGACAAATTTCCGGTCGAGCGCGGCGTCTCCCGTAACGAATACGATATTCGTCATGGAGCGGCACTTTCTGTCTATCGGCGCGGTGTAGTAGGACATCGTATCGAAGTAGTCATAGAGGAGGCATGCCTTGCGCTCGTTTCTCCGCTTCATCTCCTCAAGCCCGCCGACGGAGGCTGTTTTTTCAAAGACGCGCTTTGCCATCATGAGAAGCAGCGCCGGAGGGCACCCGCCCTCCCCCTCCGAGAGGAGCTTATAGTTCATATGTGCGGGGATATCGGCTCTCGCATTGCCGAGAAGGTCCTCGCGTATTATGACAACGCTCATTCCGGGGGCGCCGATATTTGTCATGCCGTCCGCATATATCACTCCGAATTTTGAGACATCCACCGGCTCGGAGAGCAGGCACGCGGTCATATCCGCGACGAGCGGCAGGTTGCCGACATCGGGGATATAGTGAAACTTCGTTCCGTATATCGGGTTATTGAAGCAGATATGGACATAGTCCGCGTCCGGGCGGAAGTCTGCGCGCTTTGTCTCCGGGACGGTGCTGAACACCGGGTTCGCCCCGGCGGAGGAGGCGGCAATCGCTATATCGCCGTACTTCTTTGCCTCAAGGCAGGCGCTCTTTGACAGTTTTCCCGAGATGACATAGTCCGCGCAGCGGCGCGCGGTCAGAAGATTCATCGGGACCGCCGAGTACTGCACCGACGAGCCTCCGGGCATAAATATAATTCTGTAATTCTGCGGAATACCGACGAGCGCGCGCAGCTCATCTGCGGTCTCGGTATAGAGCGCGCGATAAGCGTCGCTCCCGTATTCGGTCTCTGCCCCGCCACATGTCATAGCGTCGCATATATCGGCGACGACCCCGGGGATAAATGCCGCGGGACCCGCCGAGAAGTTATATGTCACATCCATTGAGTATACCTCACATATAGTGAGTAAAGTATAACACTTTTCGGAGCGCTTGTCAAGCACCGCCCGCGCCGCACCGCACTCAGCCGGTGCGCCGTATATCCATGCCGTACATGCCCGCCGTATGTGCGGAGCGCCGCGATAAAAAATCTGTAAGAAAAGGGTTGACTTTTGCTTTTCTTCGTGATATAATATTTTGGCAAGGCAGATGGGGCGTATTTTGTCCTTTTGTTTTTTGCATGGCGGAATAGCTCAGCTGGCTAGAGCATCCGGTTCATACCCGGCAGGTCGTTGGTTCAAATCCGACTTCCGCTACCACATCTCGGCTCGTTGGTCAAGCGGCTAAGACACGGCCCTTTCACGGCTGTAACGGCGGTTCGATTCCGCCACGAGTCACCACAAAAGCCGGACACCTCGTAGCAGGTGTCCGGCTTTTGTGACTTCGTGGCTGTCAAATCGAACCACTATCCCCGCAATGCGGGGATAGGCGGGACGAATCCTTGCCGGCGCGTCTCCCCCGGAGACAATTGAAGCGACGGCAAATTCCGCCACTCTTCTGTCATCTTTACCCAGCGCGAAGTGAAGCATAACCTCGTAGCAGGTGTCCGGCTTTTGTGACTTCGTGGCTGTCAAATCGAACCACT
>CALDMI010000161.1 GCA_937914815.1 uncultured Clostridia bacterium | reverse complement strand
GAGGGATATTGATTTCGCCGCCCTTGACGACGCTGTCCGCGCGACGGTCCCCTCCGGGGCAAGGATACATGAGCATGCGCTGCCGGGGGTGCGGAAAATCCGTCTCTCCGATACGTGTTGCCGCGCCCATATGAGATACGATACCGTCCGCCGCTCCTTCGGCACCCTCGGGGGAGGGAACCATTTTGTCGAGGTCGACCGCGGGGAGGACGGCAGACTCTACCTTGTTATCCATTCCGGGAGCCGCAGGCTCGGGCGCGATGTCGCGTCATACCACCGTGCTGTGGCATTTTTCGTCGCGCACGGCATAGACCCCCGAGAGGCGGAGAAAAAAAGGCTCCGCACCTGCGAGATAAAGTGGGGTGAGCCGCTCGGCGCCTGTTTCCTCTCCGGCGCATATCTTGAGAGATACCTCCACGATATGCGCGTCGCCGTCCGCTACGCGTCGGAGAGCCGGCGCACCATGGGTGAGGCGATAATGGGGAGAATGGGGCTCCACCCGACAGACAGCTTCGAGACGGTGCATAACTATATCGATACCGAAAACCGCATACTCCGTAAGGGCGCGGTCTCGGCAATGTCCGGCGAACGGCTGATAATTCCCATGAATATGAAGGACGGAGCGCTTATCTGCACGGGAAAGGGCAATCCTGACTGGAACTTCACCGCGCCGCACGGCTCGGGCAGGGTGCTCCGCCGTTCGGAGGCAAAGGAGAAAATAAGCCTTGAGGACTTCCGCCGGGAGATGGAGGGGGTCTATTCGACGTCGGTAAACGAGTCGACGATAGACGAGTCCCCTATGGCGTACAGGCGGCTTTCGGATATAGCCCCGGTGATAGAGCCGACGGCGGAAATTATCGAAAGGGTGGTACCCGTGTACAATTTCAAGGCGAGCAAACCGGCAGAGGACGAGACCGCAGACGGAGAGGACTGATATATGGAATATAAGGTCATAGGCTGGACGAACTTTTCCGACAGGAGATTTCCGGCTGTCAGCGATGAGGAGCGTTTCAGGATACGCCCCGCAATAATAAAGGAAATAAGAGAACACGGCTACCGCTTTTGCGGAGACGAGCACGAGGAGCGCGACGGTTGCGTCCCGGTGCTGAACAGCGGGGAGAAATACTGCATACCATCGTGGCGCGAGTGGGGCGCAATAATGGCACAGGCGTGGCAGATAGATAACACCGACGGCTCCGCATACTTCACATTCTATATGAGCTCAAAATACCGTGATGACCACTCAAACCCGCCCCTCTCATACCCGACCCCCGGCGTCGATACCTCCGCGATAGTCGATAAGGCAACACTGACCTATCCCGACCGGGGCACGGAAGAGGTGTACGGGACGCATGTGAAGAACCTGACAGACGAATACCACCGCGTCATTGAATTTATAAGGAAGAACAATCTACCGACATACACCCCGGCAAAGGACGGGGTCTCGGTGCGCGCCGTATTCGACGGTATAATCCGCTCAAACAGGCTTGCCGACCCGCAAAAACCGCTCCCGCGCGCGAGCAGGACGCCCATGATTTCCATAATTGGGGACTCGGTGAGCACCCTCCTCGGCTACAGCCCGGACGACACGGTTTTCTATAATGCCGAAAGAAAGCATGAGACCGGGGTCTGGGACCTCGGCGATACATGGTGGGGGCGAGTGGCAGAGGAGCTCTCCGCGGAAATCCTTGTGAATAATTCCGTCTCCGGCAGCACCGTAACGAGATGCCCGGGGTGCGAGACAGAGGCGTTCTCCGCCTCCGATACAAGAACATCCGGACTGCATGTCGCAGATATGACACCGGATATCATCTTTATATTAATGGGGCTCAATGACTGGGGGCGCGGCGTTCCCGTCACCCCGCCGGACGGAAAAGAGGGGGACCTCTCGGTTTTCTCGGTCGCATATTCCCAAATGCTTGAAAAGCTCCGCAGAAATTCCCCCGCCGCCGAGATATTCTGTCTGACTCTCCCTGTGGCAAAGCGGGAGTGTGGCGAGCCGTTCCCGTACGAGTACTCGGGCGTCCATATTGAAAAATACTGCGCCGCTATCATGGCGGCGGCAGAGAAGTATTCCTGTAATGTGGTTGACCTCTACCGCACCGCAGAGCCGTATGACAGTACAGACGGCTTCCACCCGGATCGCGACGGCATGATGAAAATAGCCGACGCTGTCCTGAATGTTATGTAAGCATTGACCCCGCGCCGTCGCGCCGCCGCACCGCTGTGCCGCCGTCACACCGCGGCATGCCGTGCCCTCGGCTCCCGATTAGCCTTAAATACCCTTGAAAAAAGCCGCTTTCTGCGGCTTTTTTTATACGCCGGGAAGGCTTTTTATAGCCTCTGGGAATACCGCAGAAAAAAATATTCCGATTTTTTTGATTTTCCTATT